>JBOFIW010000342.1:0-4063 GCA_051650365.1 Vibrio sp.
GGTTTGTGTGCGGCGTAAAATGGCGCGAATACGCGCTAAAAGTTCCCGATCACTAAAAGGTTTAGGCAGATAATCATCGGCACCGAGTTCGAGGCCGATGACGCGATCGATCTCTTCGCCTTTGGCGGTGAGCATCAAAACCGGAGTGGCCCATTTTTCACGCAACCGCTTCAACGTCTCCATGCCATTGAGCTTGGGCATCATCACATCCAGCAAAATCAGATCGATCTGTTCCGTTACTGCGCTTAATCCGGCCTCACCATCATTCGCTTCTGAAACATCAAAGCCTTCGTACTGAAGGACTTCCGTTAATAAACTCGTCAGTTCGGTGTCATCATCGATCAGAAGGATATGTGCCATTATCGTCTCACTTTTTACTTCACTACCCCCAGTTTACCGTGAAAAAAGTACCATCGTCAGTGAGGTATTCGCTCTTTACGATTCTTTACGCTCTCTATACGTCCCTTGACCTTGCAAGTCGTACTCTATGTTTAAGCGCTGCAATGCAGCCATGTAATCCATAATGCCATGTAGAGGAACGAATGATGAAACTTGCTAAAAAAATGATTATTGCTGCCGCGATTCTGCCGTTGACTTTAGGGACCACAGCAGCCTTCGCTTATGGTGGTCACGGTTGGGATAAAGAAGGAGAGGGGGCTGGCTGTGGTGGTCACGGTGAGCGCGGGATCTGGAAACAACTTGATTTAACCGCAGAGCAGCAAGCTCAGCTAAAGGATATGCGTGAGGCGAATCGTGAAGAGATGCGCGCCAATCGTGGGCAACACCGTGATGCGATGAAAGCCCTACATGCTCAAGAGCGCAATTTGATATTGGCTGCTAATTTTGACCAAGCCACTGCCGAAGAGCTTGCGAAACAGATGGTGGACCAGCAAGTAACGCATCGCGTGAAAATGATGGAAAAACGCCATCAAATGATGAGCATCTTGACTGCGGAACAGAAAGCTAAATGGCAGACCTTGCAACAAACGCAGATGGAGCAATGCCTGAAAGATGGAGAGCACAAAGGAAAAGGTAAAACTCACCATTAATCACAGTGTATTCGATTCGTTGACCACAAGGCAGCAGAGGGCTGTCTTGTGGTTTTTTGCATCTCGGTTATATACTCGGGCTTGTTTTTACTAAATGAAAATTAAGGCAACGCGATGAAAAAGGAATACGCGCGCTTAGTCACAACCGCCGCTTGGACGGCTACTGCAGTGGCAACCATGCTACTGCTGATTAAAGTGGCGGCGTGGTGGGTAACTGGCTCGGTGAGCTTACTGGCATCTTTGCTTGACTCGGTACTGGATATTGCCGCCTCAGTCGTGAACCTCATCGTATTACGTTTTGCACTACAGCCCGCTGATCATGAACACGCCTTTGGACATGGTAAAGCCGAATCGCTCGCCGCGCTTGCGCAGGCAATGTTCATCTCTGGCTCAGCCTGTTTTTTGATCCTCAACGGGGTCGATCGCTTCTTCCGTCCCCATGAATTGAATGCGCCTGAATTGGGCATTTATGTCAGTGCACTCGCTATGTTGGTGACCTTCGGGTTAGTACTGTTTCAACGTTATGTAGTAAAGAAAACGGGCAGTCAGGCAATTGCGGCAGATTCATTGCACTATCAATCGGATCTGCTAATGAACGCAGCGATCATGGTCGCACTAGGGTTAAGCTGGTGGGGATTTGGTCAAGCAGATGCCATTTTTGCGATCGGTATTGGTCTCTATATCTTATTCAGTGCCTTTAAAATGGTGCATGATGCAGTACAAACCTTACTCGACCGTAAATTACCGGATGAAGAAATTGAACAAATCCACACGATCTGCCTCAGTGTTGAAGGGGTAATCGGGATGCATCAACTGCGTACTCGAATGTCTGGGCCAGTAAGATTCATCCAGCTACATTTGGAACTGGATGACAATATTTCGTTGCTCGAAGCACATCAGATCTCGGATCGGGTTGAGGATAAGTTGGGGAATGCCTTTGCAGGGGCAGACGTTTTGATCCACCAAGACCCCCACTCCGTAGTCATTGAGGCGGAGCTGCAACAAAAATCTCTATAGTGAGGCGACAAAAGAGGGTGGCTTGGCTATCTTTTCCCCAAGTTAACAAAAAAACGTCAATGCTGATATGAATCAACACAGGGACAGCACAAAACTGTAATACTCTTACATAAGTAGAAAACTTACAGAATTTAGTGCAAATAACAGTAGTATTCCTAATCGGGAAAGGTAACATTACGCACAGTTTTTTGAATTTTTCTGTCTGGTCCCGACAAACCAGACGGCGTAGAAATTGATATTCGATTCGCAAAGTTCGAGGGTGAGCATGATTAAAAAAATCGGTGTTTTGACGAGTGGTGGCGATGCCCCAGGTATGAATGCGGCTATTCGTGGCGTAGTGCGTACAGCACTCGGCGCAGGTCTAGAAGTGTTTGGTATTTATGACGGTTACCAAGGCCTGTATGAAGATCGTATCAAGCAGCTAGACCGTTCAAGCGTGTCTGACGTGATCAACCGCGGCGGTACTTTTTTAGGCTCTGCACGTTTCCCACAATTTCGCGAAGTAGAAGTTCGTGAGAAAGCGATTGAAAACCTGAAAAAACACGGCATTGAAGCTCTAGTGGTTATCGGCGGTGACGGCTCTTACATGGGTGCCAAAAAACTGACTGAAATGGGTTTCCCATGTATCGGTCTGCCAGGCACTATCGACAACGATATCGCAGGTACGGATTACACTATCGGTTACCTGACGGCTCTGAACACCGTTATCGAAGCGATTGACCGCCTGCGTGATACTTCTTCTTCACACCAACGCATCTCTATCGTAGAAATCATGGGCCGTCACTGTGGTGATCTGACTCTGACTTCAGCGATTGCGGGTGGCTGTGAATACATCATCACCCCAGAAACTGGCCTGAACATGGAACTGCTGATCTCTAATATCAAAGACGGCATCACCAAAGGCAAAAAGCATGCGATCATCGCACTGACTGAGCTGATGATGGATGCTAACAAGCTGGCAAAAGAGATTGAAGCTGCAACAGGTCGTGAAACTCGTGCTACCGTTTTAGGCCACATCCAACGCGGTGGTAAACCTACGGCATTTGACCGTGTACTCGCCTCACGCATGGGTAACTATGCGGTGCACCTTCTGATGGAAGGTCACGGTGGTCGTTGTGTGGGGATCCAGAAAGAGCAACTGGTTCACCACGACATCATTGATGCGATTGAGAATATGAAACGTCCAGTACGCACTGATCTGTACAAAGTCGCAGAAGAGTTGTTCTAAGCTGTAAAAAGACAGATGCAAAAAAGACCGCCAAGGCGGTCTTTTTTATGCGCGGTTTTCTGAGTTAGAGAATGATGTCACGCACTTGTGGATCTTTACGCTCTAAATAGTGAATCGAGCGGATGCGACGGATCGTGCGGCAGCGACCACGGATCAGCAGAGTTTCTGTCGTTGCGATATTACCTTTGCGGCTGATGCCATCAAGCAAATCGCCTTTGGTTATACCGGTTGCCGCGAAAATCACGTTATCACTGCGTGCCATGTCTTCCATCTTCAGCACTTTGTTCGCTTCAACGCCCATTTGTTGGCAGCGTTCGAGCTCTTTGGCTCCCCAAATACGATTGTCTTCCGTATTGCCTTTGACTTGGTGACGAGGCAGTAGACGACCTTGCATATCACCATCCAGTGCGCGGATCACCGCAGCAGACACTACACCTTCTGGCGCACCGCCAATGCAGTACATCATGTCTACTTCGCTATCGGGCATACAAGTCAGAATGGAAGCTGCCACATCGCCATCGGGTACCGCAAAAACCCGTACACCCATTTGCTGCATTTCAGCGATGACTTTGTCGTGACGAGGTTTAGCAAGGGTGATCACCACTAAATCGGTTAATGCTTTGCCAAGCGCTTTCGCGACATTGTGCAGATTATCTTTAAGCGGTAAATGCAGGTCGATACAGCCTTTTGCACCAGGGCCAACCACCAATTTTTCCATGTACATATCAGGCGCTTTCAGGAAGCTGCCTTTTTCGCCGGCAGCCAGAAC
>JBOFIW010000343.1:0-5977 GCA_051650365.1 Vibrio sp.
CTCAAAGGTGCACTCAGTCATACTAGTGCCTATTTTCAGCGCCGTCATAACCGCCGCAGGATTAGCAAAGCGAAAATGCTGGGGTCTTCTATTGAACCCGCGATTTTGAGTATTGATGACGCCTTGTCCAAACTGACTCGCAAAGTAGAAACTCTGAAATACGTTAACCCAACCAATATCAATATTGAACAAAAGCGTTTTGAGTCAGCACCGAGTCGCTATAAACCCGAGTTTCGCTATAAGCAGTTGCCCATCAACGCCAATGAATTTAAGCAGCATCTCTACCAGCTGCCGATCGACACGATTTCCGATCCTGACTTAAAACAGCTCTATAGCTCTATGGTCGATAAACTGAGTGAAAAGATCGACTTGCTTACCAGCATTGGTCAGGAATCGTTTCTGTATAACTCACTGCGCTTTTATGGCCGCCCCAATCGCACTGCTATTGAAAACGCCAAGTTTCTGCTCTATGCCAAAACCTTGCCCGAAGAGAGAGGTCAACTGTATAACGCAGATCAAGCCGCAGAGATCATGCTGAAAAAAGCACAGGAATGGGGCATGCACTGCCATATTACCCCAACAGCATCATTAGCCGCGCGCGCAATGGTAAGTGGTAAAAAACCCCCTACGCTTTATCTTAATAGCAAAGTAATGTATTCACATGCAGAAATACAACGCCTGATTCAGCATGAAATTGGCGTGCATTTAGCCACCACCTTTAATGGGAGAATGCAGCCTTTACGAGTATTCTCGATCGGATTGCCCGGCGCAACTGAATCACAAGAAGGCTTGGCCATTTTGGCGGAATACAAAGCGGGTTATATGTCTCATGAGCGGCTCAAAACCCTGGCTACGCGAGTGTTGGCAGTCGATTCTATGCTTAAAGAGCATAATTTTTACCAAACGTTCAGCTATCTTACCGAAGAATATGGCGTAGATCGCGATACCGCTTTTGTGACGACCACTCGGGTGTATCGTGGTGGCGGTTTTACAAAAGATCATCTTTATCTTGAAGGCTTCATTCACACATTACAGCAAGCACAAAAACGCAGCTTAGATAACCTGTTGGTCGGGAAATGCAGTTATCAATACCTTGATTTGATTGATGAACTGGTTGAACGGGGTTGGTTGATAAAACCACAGTTCCGCTTTGATGATTTAGGCAGTGAACCGGAGCCAACACTCAAATATTTGATTGAATCGCTACGCTATTAATTCTCCGCTCACTTTGTGTTTTGAGCATCGAGAATTATCCTCTTCAAGCCCTGATACCGACAACCTTCAGGGCTTGATTTTTCTCACTTCTATTTAGCGAGCATATTCAGCTTCTTCAAAAAGCTATCGCGCAAATGTTCTTGCTCGTAGTCCAAATGATAAGTGTTATGGAAACCAACCTTCAGCTCAACTCCATTACCACGCATGAACACGTTGTAGCCATCATAGTCGGCATACGCCTCAATACCTTCGTAAATCTTACCAAACTCAGTCGGTGAACCGTTTTCCATCACCGTTTCATAGGCTGACAAGACTTTGCTCGGATCCAGTTCATTTTTCATGATCTTATCCCTCTAGATTTACCCGTCTTAAGTATTGGCAATCAGAAGAACACTCGCCAGTCTGTAATCTGAGCTACCTCAAAGAACCACTTAATTTTGTCTATAAATTTTTTATTGTTTTGCTTTATGAAGCTAGAGCGAATATGGTGTCGAGTTAGTTAAGAATGCTGACTTAACGTGCAGTAAAGGCCGATTTACTCCGATGTTTTAGTCAAACTATAATTTTTTGACCTAAAACAATAGCAGTCAGAGACAACTTATTTTATAATGAAAATTAACATATACCCACACTACTTGGTGCAGTAACTATGACTGCCGCTTTAAGTAGGAAGGGGATGGTAAAGCATCATAAATCTAATCTAGGGGCAATACATGAGACTTATCCCACTGAAAGCTGCGGCACAAGTTGGTAAATGGGCAGCGGCACACATTGTTAAGCGTATCAACGAGTTTAAACCTACCGCTGAGCGTCCTTTCGTTTTGGGTCTACCAACAGGTGGTACACCACTAGCAACTTACAAAGCATTGATCGAATTGCATAAAGCGGGCGAGGTAAGCTTCAAACACGTTGTTACCTTCAACATGGATGAGTATGTTGGCCTAGCGGCAGACCACCCAGAATCTTACCGCTCATTTATGTACAACAACTTCTTTAATCACATTGATATTCAAGAAGAAAATATCAATCTGTTGAACGGTAATGCGGAAGACCACGAAGCTGAGTGCAAACGTTACGAAGACAAGATCAAATCTTACGGTAAAATCAACTTGTTCATGGGTGGCGTAGGCAATGATGGTCACATCGCCTTTAACGAACCTGCTTCTTCTCTTTCTTCACGTACTCGTATCAAAACTCTGACCGAAGATACTCGTATTGCTAACTCACGTTTCTTCGATGGTGATATTAATCAAGTACCTAAATACGCACTGACTATCGGTGTAGGTACTCTGCTTGATGCACAAGAGATCATGATCCTCGTGACTGGTCATAACAAAGCTTTGGCACTACAAGCCGCTGTTGAAGGCTGTGTAAACCATCTATGGACAGTTTCCGCATTGCAGTTGCATCCTAAAGCTGTGATCGTGTGTGATGAGCCATCAACACAAGAGCTGAAAGTGAAAACGGTAAAATATTTCACTGAACTTGAAGCGAAAAATATCGTCGGCTTCTAAGTGAAAATGGCCGTTAAGCCTACAAAAACGCCCCAAAATTCGGGGCGTTTTTTTATTAGCGCTTGTCGAGCCGTTTGATGAAATTTCTCAACTATCTTTTATCCATCGGACTTTGTGAAAAGTCTAAGCGTTCGCCCACACTCTGTTGTGGTAAATTTTCTTGCTCATTTTGACCTCCCAACTCAAGTAACGCATCCGCTTCTTGTTCAGATAGGGGATCTACTTCGCCTTTGGTTGGGATCGGGATCTGGCGCTTATACAATTTATTAAGCGCACGAATAATCGAATGTTTGGTCACAGATCCGGAAGCCAATTTACGTTGTAGAGGCTTAGCTAAGGATTGTAGACCAACGATAGATTCAACCCCCATTCGGCCACCAATCATATCGCGCAAGTTTTTTGCCCTTTCATACCCCATGGAAGAAGAGAGGAAGAGCCAAATATAGGCAATTGCATTACCATGCCCTCCTCGATCTATCCATGCTTCCCCTGCATGGTACATGGCTTCCGAATGACCTTTTTCGGAAGCACGCTCTAACCAGTAACAGGCTTTAGGAAAATCACTGGCACCACCTACACCATGAATTAAATTCTGCCCTAATCTCATCATCCCTTCCGCACTCCCCATATTGGCCGCTTTGCTGTACCAAAATGTGGAATCTGCTGGTGTTGGGGCAATATTGTCTTTGGAAACACACCAACTGCCCATAAATAAAATGGCATCAATGAAATTGGCTTCTGCCGCATCTTGAATAAAACCAATGCCTTTTGCTACGTTGACTTCTATCCCGCGCCCATACAGCCAAGCCATACCCGTTTCAAATTTAGCGGCCTGATCCCCTTCCATGCCACGTACACAAGTATGCCAAAATTTGGCCTTCTCTTTGGCAATCACATCTTCACGAATGCGTTGACACACTCGCACAATGCCATACATCGCCGAAATATTGTCGAGATGTGCAGCTTTTTCATACCAAAATAAGGCTTCTTTTAAGCTACTGCGCTCCGCTTCTTTGGCTAAAAACAGAATGGTCGGAACGTGGCCGGATTCCGCTTTGAACAGACGCTCTTTGCGCTCTTGCTCACGATTACGCTCCAAGGCTTTGCGATAAGCCTCTTCTCTGGCTTTACGTTCTACTTCTATCCGCTTACGCCTTACAGACAACGCTATCATCCAGACAAAAACAAGGATCAGAGTTAACCCTGTAGCGCCAATCGCCATTCCAATAATATTCATAGTTTCTCTAGCTGGGTAACCACATTTGCCACTGCGAATTTTTGCAGCGCAAGGAAAGATGATCTGAATTGTACTTTACATCCAAAACAGAAACTATGTTCTAAAAAAAATGGGTGAAAATTCTTCACCCATTTTCGTCGTTCAAAATGATTATTTACGTGCATTGACCGCTTTAACAAATACCTCTTGTGCTCCTTCAATACCTAACGCTTTCGCTTCATCTAATAAGCTCAAGGCCTTAGGCAAATCATTGGCTTCCACAGCACGTTCAATCGAGGTGAAATAATAAGTTTGCGTATCGGGTTGAACCTTGAGTGAGGCTTTAGCCGCATCAGAAGAGGTGGCAACTTGGCGCTCTTCACTGCTCACGAAAGAAAGGAAGGAAGGCCCCGACACATCCAGCTCAATGGTGCCAGTTAAGGCATGCGAAACCGGAATATCTTTCACTTCAGGCAGATAATTCCCCCGAGCCTCAGCATCAATTCGAGCAGGATGCGCAACATAAGTCACAGCTTGTAAGTCTTGCTCTTGAGTGTAAACCAATACGAAAAGTGATTTGTAACCTTGCGGTGGATAGAACGCCAACTCAGCAACTAAGCGATTGCCCAAATTCAAGCGCGGCTTACGATATTCAAACACCGTATCCTCGTATGACTCCACTACTTGACCTTTGGCATCAACAATCATCACATGTGGGTAGAATACCGAATCACCGATCTCACTGGTGATGGTCAAGGTCATTTGACCACGGTCGGCGGGAATCTCAAACAGTGCAACTGGGCTGCTGATTTCTGAATTACGCAGATACTGAGTCTGTGCCGTCAGCGCCACCTTCGTAGTGCTGGGTAATTTCACCTTAGTTGCTTGTAATTGTTCAATTTTCTGAACCGCTTGTCCTGTATTGGGGTTGGCTTGTTCGATCACCGCCGCTCCCTGACAGCCAGCTAAAGCAATGCATCCCCCCAGTAATAAAGCTCTAAGCACCATAACGACTCCTATTTATCATTTTTTTTAAGACTCTCACCAAACCTGTTTGCAAGAAACCAGCACACCGAAATTTTGTGCGATATACCCAAACTACTGGTTGTTAATGACGAGCTAACGTATGAATCTTGAAAAAAATAGCCGATCAACGCCGGCTATTTGGACTATGGATAATAAAGGTTAAGCGCAAGTCAGCGAATTACCACCAAGCCTCAACTTGGATACCGACAACGAAATCTGAATCACCTTTGCTGCCAAAGGTTGTGCCCTCGTGGTCAGTCAGATATGAGCCGTAAACGCGCAGCTCAGGACGAGACCAGAAGCTATTGCCCATCGCCCAAGCCTGAGCCACAGTGAACTTGCTGTATTCAAAGTCTTCACCTTTGTCGTTATCACCACTGTTGTAACCCGCTTCAAACACAGTACGCATCGTGTCATTCCACTTGTACATTGGGCGAACTACTACTGAGTATTGATCAATATCGGCTTTAGATGCGCCGATGTCAGAGCCAGACAGGTAAGCAAGTTGGTGACCCATTTCCCACGCGTCACCAAGGTTAATCACACCCCAGTTCAATAGGCGGAAACCATTCGCATCGTTGTTGTCAGCAGAACCACGACCATAGTAAGTGCCCGCCCCCCAGAAGTTGGCCACTTGAGCACCGTAACCCGCTGTACCGTATTGGAATACTGTTTGGTTAAAGCCATTGCTCAAACCTTGGTGCAAAATTGCAGTACCCATCACGCCATCGTCAGCCACTTCAGTTTTGTTGTCTTTTTCGGTTGCGAAGTTGTATGCCACAGCCAGCTCAAGTGTGGCATCAGACCACAGGCCAATATTCGCTAGACGAGCATCAAAAATGTAGCCAGAAGAATCTGTGTTGTCGCCGTCTTGGATGAGAGCAACCGAAAGTTTTTGATCACCGATAGAAAGGTTTTCAATACCACCACCGGTGCCAGAAGTGTTCAAGAAGTAGAAGTCTGTGATGTGAATGTCTTTACGTTGATAGTAACGCTTACCAGCCCA
>JBOFIW010000344.1:0-6302 GCA_051650365.1 Vibrio sp.
ACCTTAGATAAGGTCGAAGCTCATTTGCAAGCTGGTGAGCTTGAAGCCGCAAAAGCCAATTTAAAAGCCGTAGATGACCTACGCATTGAGTACCATGAAAAACGTAACCCAAGCATCTGGAAACGCCTGTTTGGTTGATCTTCTTCATTCAACTGCTGCACTTGCATAAAGGGCAGCAGTAAACGTTTCCATTCCCGTACGATAACTAGGTTTTTTTCCAATGCTTATTTGAGTGGTACTCGATAGCTAGATTGCGAGGGAAACCTTGCCTCTGGAAGACTATGCCTTCCCTTGGTGTAATGAGTGAGGCATAACAAAGGTAGCCGAGCGAGTTTAAAGAACCCTTGAAGACCTCTCAATGGCATTGAATATACTCGTTTAACTATAAGAACCGTTGTAATGGCTAAGTCACTAAACAAGTAAGGGCTTCATCGGTGTCTCGGTTTGATCAGTGATCTAAGTATTTAAGTGAGCTGAGCGTAGGCTAGTGATTGAGTCAATAATATTTACGACCAAATAATGAAGAGATATGAACGAGTGATAACTTGACTGTATGCATACCCTTGATTAACGTAGAGCAGGATTAAAAAATACCTAATATTTGTATACAAGGATGGTCTGGAGATGTTCAGAAAGGCATTAATGGCTTACAGAAAAAAAAATGGTTTAAGCCAAGAAGAGATGGTCGAACAGCTTGCTGATATGGATGCCTCTTTAGAGAGTTTAGATCGTGTCACTTATTCAAGATGGGAGAGAGGCATCACAAGCCCATCAATGCATCGTAAATATATTATCTTGAAAAGACTATATCTCTATGATGCACTTTTCTCTGAGCTAGCAGAAAGCAATAAGAGTAAGGTAGCGGAACAGCAGGACATAGTAAATAAACGTTTTGCTAGTTCTTCTTTGGCGACTGACCATTTTTATCATTCAAATAATGAGGTTAAATACGTTTTAACCTCAAGCTTGGAATATGACGAATTTGAATTTTTTAGTCTATATGGGAAACAAGTATTTGATCATGAATTATCCTATGAGGCGTCGTTGAATTTTGAAGAGGGATGCTTACTCAATGCGTTTTATAGTTTTTATAATGAACTAGGAGTTTTGTCTGGGCATGCTTTCTTTCATATTCTTGATATCGAACATCTTTCATTATTAGTACCCGAGTTATCAGATGATAAAAGATTTGTTGGAGTTGAGAAGATACTTTTTGTCGGAAGCTCATTTACAGCTTCAAAAAATATGTTCTTGGCTGCATCGTATTTATTAAAAAATGTGCTGTTGGAATATCCTGATATTGAATATATATATGCAAGAGCATTTAATGAGTCTATTTTTAAGTTCTATCAGGTTCAAAGTGCAATGGTTGTAGACAGAAGTGAATCAACAGAGAGCGGCATTGCCTATAAAAATAAGCAATATAAATGGATTGGCGTGATGATACCCATAGATGATTTCTTTAAAAACAATGCTTTAGTTCCTAAGAATAAGCCCTGTTTTTTAATGGAATTAGGTATGAATAATCATCAACTTCCTCTGTCTGATTAAGAAAATTGGGTTTCATTTCCAAAGTGAAACCCTTGTAATGCAAATGGTGTTAAAGATTTAGCGAATTGATATTGATCGTTAGTTTCAACATTCTCAATAATCACTTTTTCATTTTCAATAGAATCGAAAAATTGGGCTAGTTTTCTCTTTTCATTACAGGTTTTAGGAATCCGGATTTTTATGTAGTCATAAACCCCAGATTTAAATTCATGCTCCCTAAAATCACTTGTATAAATATCATAATCATCCGCTGCAAGTGGAATATCTAACACGTTCAATAGCAAAAGGCCATCCGAAAGCCTTTTACATGATTGACAGCTATTTCTTTCGGTGATTTCTATGATGAGCTCAATGCTTTGTTCTTTAAGTAAATTGGCGAAGGTTTTAAGCTCACTTAATAAAAAATAGTCACAAAGGTTACTACGTTCCAAGTTAATAAAGAGCTTTTTATTTTCTAGCAAGTTTTGTAGCCGATTATTATTCTCAATCGCAAACTGAATTGTCTTGAGTAAGTTTCTCACAGCATTGGGGTGTTTTATCTTTTTATTGTAAATAATAGACTTCTCAGCTTCTGAAAGGTGCACCCCATCAATAAGAATTTCGTACCCGATTGTATAACCTGCACCAGGCTCTACAATGTCTTGTATTTTATATTTTATATCGGAGAACTGTAGATTTCCTAAATCTTCAGCGAGTTCAAAAATTAGCTTGCACATTTCTTAGTTTCCTTAACTAACATATATCCATTATTGCGAATGTTAACGATATGATAACCAAAGTTATTTACCGTTAAGTTTGCTTGAAATATTACTTGTGTAATATTATTTTTAGACTTTAGTTCTTTCCAAATATAGTGGCTAATCTTCTCATAAGAGATAGGCCTTCCAATTGGGTATTGCGAAAAAAGGCAGAGTAATAGCACTACATTCTTACTGACCCTTTCGCGTGTGTCTAAATTATAAATAAACCCATCACTTCCCCCAATAAAGCGAGAAGAAAACTTTCTGTTTATCTCTTTTAGCTTTATACAACTTGAGCAATATTCACTCTTTTTCCTACTGTCTCTAGGTGCATAACAGAGACTATCAATATCAACAAAGTAGTTCATACCGACTCCTAAAGCTATATCAAAATTTGTTCAATAAGATGTAATGATTGATAAAGTAACATCAATAAAAATTATTATTTGAAATATAGTTCTGTAAAAAGATTTCTTTAGATAGGGCATTTTCAATTGTTTTTTTGAATAAAATGCCACATTTTCAATAAATTTAATGGGTGTGAAATTATTTTTCATATCACTTTATTCATTAGTTATTTATTGCGCCTAAGTATTGATGGCTTTGTATAAATGGTGCCTATATGATGGTTTTGCTATAACACCATAATTACTATGGTTTATCTAAGCGACTATCGCCACACCTTGTTATGTACGAGCTTGAATGAATGTTTTTAGTTTTATTTTTGTGGCATTTGTATTCATAACAAAAATAAAAATGCTACAGATTGCCTAGAAAACTACTGGTAAATTGATTTCATAAGCATGTTTATCCAGTTAACTAATGATCTGGTTGAGTTTAGTTATCGCTAGAGTCAATGTTGTTATGGATGTAAATTGTAACTTGATGTTTAAAATAATTACAGTGATTGTAAGTGTCTGTTTTTTTGCATCATTTTCCTTGCTTTATTGTATTATTATTAATATTTGTGGTTTCCATTTTAATGAACACGGATGATAAAAGGCTGAAAGAAAGTTAGATGTGATTTTTGATGTTTACTAGATGCGTTTTAATTTCGTTAAGGAGTTAGCAATGAGCAAATTGCATTTAAACTGATAATCAATTAGTTTCGTTATTAGATTAAGTTTTGGTATTGAATTTTATGTCAAATATAATATTTATTATTTTTTGAAAGAAGTATTTATGGAATATAAAAGAAACCTAATGTTATTGACTCAGATTGGTTTATTGAGCACAGCCGTATATGCTGAAACGGAAAATACATTTCAAAGTCATCTTTTCTTAGGAATAAAAGGAGGGTACCAACACGCCTCAGATGACGTCTACAGCTATAGTAGCCCTAAAGGTGGGATGTTGGGGGTTTTTGGCGGCTTAGAGCTTTCTCCATCTTGGAGCTGGGATCTGGGCTATCAATATCATGATGACTTATATGCGGACGTTACATCGGTTAACGTGAAAACATGGCTGATTGAAAGTGCACTACGTTACGATTGGTATCTGCAAGAGGACTTCAGCCTGTACGGTAGAGTTGGTATGGCCTATTGGGACATGGACAAAACGCAGAACTCTTCATCGAAACTTGATGCAACTGGTTTTTCTCCTCTCGGTGAGATCGGGGTGAGTTATAAGGTTACTCCTAGTCTCAATTTATCAGCAGGCTATCAATATATTGATAGCATAGGTACATCAAACATAGGCAAATACGATAGCCACGTGGCTTTGGTAAGCCTTACTTATGTGTTTGGAAATAAAGCTCAGCCTGCGTCTGTTGAAACTGGTTTGGTTATTGAAGATAAAGCAGTGCCTTCAAAGGAAACTGTTGCGGAATCATTGCCTCGCACACTCATATTTCCATCCCAATATGCTGATGGATTCTGGGGAGTGAATTCTACTCAAATTTCCCCTGACCTAAATAAAGGGTTATCTGAGTTAGCGTCAGTGCTAATTCGTTATCCTCAAGCCCGGGTGCACATTGTCGGTCATACGGACTCAAAGGGTTTAGCGAAGCACAATCAAATCCTTTCAGAAAAGCGTGCTCAGGCTGTCGAAAATAAGCTCATTGAACTAGGAGTATCACCGACTCAGATTAGAACTAAAGGTGAAGGAGAGTCGAATCCAATTGCCGATAACGCAACAGCAGAAGGTAGGGCTCAAAATCGCAGAGTAGAAGTCACCATTCCTAAATTTAATTTCCAAAAGTAAGTGGTATTATTATGATTAAATGTTTTAACACCTTATTTCTAATAGTGGTTTTTCCACTGCTAATGTTATTAACTGGTTGTAATTCAGAAGGTGCTTTCAATTCTGAATCTCAGTCATCTCAGTCATCTCAGCCATCTCAGCCATCTCAGCCATCTCAGCCATCTCAGCCATCTCAGCCATCTCAGCCATCTCAGCCATCTCAGCCATCAGTAGACGGTGTGGTTGTTGAAATTACAGTAACACCCTCACCGATCTCGGTGTTAAAAGGCCGCACACAGCAGTTGGTCGCGATGGCTAAATTTGATGATGGTACTGAAAGTGATGTCAGTGGTTCTGCAACGTGGGCAATAGTGGGAGACCCTACAATTGCAAAGGTATCCGCTTCTGGTTTAGTAACGGGTAACACTATAGGTGGCACCGAGCTCACTGCCAGCAAGGATGGCATCACCAGTGATGTGGTGAGCGTGAATGTGTGTAATCTCGCTGGCCCATGTCTTGATATTTTTGATACGGGTGGAGGTAAGTTGTTTACCAATTCACCATCAGTGGCCTATCTAGACAGTATTGGTGGTAGTGCTACAAGCAATATTTATGGTGACTTCTACCGATTCACATTGGATTATGCAAATACACTGTGTGATACCTATAACACCCTTAGTCTCGGCGGACGGACGAACTGGAGCTTAGCGACAAGAGACGAGTTACTAACGGAACTATACGGCGCATTCGGCGATATGTTTAGCGCGCGTGGTTGGTCAACCAGCATCCCTTATAAATCGGTGACGAGTCCTAATAATGGTTCATCCTATTTCTATATAAATCTCGGTACTGGTTGGATTGCGCACAACGGCCCGGAGAACTCGCACTACGCGTCCTGCGTCTCAAATCCTTAACGTTGAGCGTTTAGAGTTTTAATTTTTTCTTTTCTTAGAACATAAAGAAGGTCTCAACGAAAGTTTGGGTTTTTGTGATTTATTGTTATGAAAATGTATGTTTTTGACTGTTTTATTCACATTTCTCCTCTATCTAGGTCGGAAAATCAGCTATTTCTCTCCTAGTCTGATTAACGGCAAGAGGTGGACTTCTTGCTTTTTTATGACCTACCTTCATTTTGTGAACATGGCATAACGCCTGATGTATTCAAGGATTGGAGGCAAAAATGAGAAGGAATACCCCTTGAATAAAAATATATTACTCATTGCTCTCTCTGTTTTTCCCTTTCTGTGGGCAGGAACCAGTGCTACGGCATTAAATCAACAAGGCTATACGCAAACTCGTTACCCCATTGTTTTGGTTCACGGCTTATTTGGCTTCGACTCTTTGGCAGGAGTGGAATACTTTTACGGCATTCCGCAATCTCTGACTCGTGATGGATCAAAGGTGTACGTGGCGCAGGTTTCGGCGGCAAACAGCACTGAGCGTCGAGGTGAGCAGGCTGCAGTCGCGCTGACCAAAGGTTTTGTTGCCTTGATTGATTTACTGTCTGGCGGAGAACCTCATCCGCAAGATCCTCTCGCATCGCTTGCCGCCCTTACGACAGAAGGCTCACTGAAATTCAATCAATACTATCCGGAAGGTGTTCCTACATCCAAGTGTGGAGAAGGTGCGTATCAAGTGAATGGTGTGCGTTGCTACTCATGGAGTGGGGGTTCCACCGTGACTAATTTGTGAGATCCGAGCGATGCCGCGATGGGGGTATTAGGGTTGGTATTTAATGAGCCGAATGATGGATTGGTTGCCACTTGTAGCACTCATCTTGGCAAGGTGATTCGTGATGATTATCGAATGAATCATTTAGATGAAATTAAT
>JBOFIW010000345.1:0-1356 GCA_051650365.1 Vibrio sp.
TTTTTAGATCCAATTACTTATGGTGAAGGTCGTTTGCTGACGCTTTACGGCACAACCGCAGAGCCTGAAGTTGGGAAAGTCGGGGATTATGAGCACACCTACCCAGTGATGAATGCCCAAGGCTTCCATTTGTGGCGCGTTGAAGAGCGGGTAGAAGTGGATGATATTGGCCCCTACATGTTCCCTTGTCGCGGTTTCTACTGTTGGCCTCGTAGCATGCCTGATCGTGATGGACGGATAATCCAAGAGGTCAAATGAAGCTGACCAATACCACATACTTGCTTGAACAGGGCCCGTTAGCCGCTGTGGAAGTAGGTGATGCAAAAATGGCCGAGGTATCGGTCATTTTTATTCATGGCTGGTTGGATAACGCCGCGAGTTTTTTCTCACTTATGCAGGTGCTCCATCATTTGGACCCTGATTTGCATTTGTGTGCCATTGATCTACCTGGGCATGGATTATCCAGCCATAGAGCGGGTTATTACCCATTTCATGACTATATCGACGATATTGATCAGCTTTTGCTCAACTTATCGCCAAACAAGCGGCTGTTAGTAGGCCATTCGCTTGGTGCTTTAATCGCAAGTTGTTATAGTGCCGCCTTTCCTGAGCAAGTGAACGGCTTAGTGCAGATTGAAGGCTTCGGCCCACTCTCTGAACCAACCACGCACAGTGTCACGCGTTTGCGGCAAGGGGTTCGCTCTCGCCATGTGTTACGTAACGCTAAGCCTCGCGGTTATTCCAGCTTTGAACATGCTCTTCGCCATCGTGCTCTGGCCAATCAACTGTCTAGTGGATTGCTACGTCAACTGGTAGAACGAGGCACAGAGAGGCGCGATGAACAGTGGTTCTGGCGACATGATCCTAAGCTCAAAGCGGATTCTTTGTATCGTATGTCGCCTGAGCAAGCGGCGCAGATCCGCGAGCAAGTGTGTTGCCCACAACAGGTGATTCTAGGAACTCAGGGGCTTGCTTCGCTCCAGCAGAGAGTGCAAGAAGAGAATCTTGCGGCAGTCCCCATTCACACTGTAACGGGTGGTCATCACTGCCATTTAGAACAGCCACAATCAGTCGCTGAATTGATTTTTGGCTTAGTTAACAAAATTTAAACAAGTGTTTGAGAGTTGCGTGCTCAACCACCTCGGCTGTGCTGTAATAGCGGTCAGCAATTGCATGACAACAACAAGAATAGCGCCAGCCAATAACGAGGAGTATTACCGTGGATAAACCTTGGCTTTCACGTTATCCGAAAGACGTACCGGAAACCATTAATCCTGATCAGTACCCATCACTGGTCGAAATGTTTGAACAATCGGTACATAAGTACGCGGATCAGCCTGCTTTCATGAACATGGG
>JBOFIW010000346.1:0-4946 GCA_051650365.1 Vibrio sp.
TGCGCAATCACCTTACCATCTGCCAGCAGATAAACCCAATCGGCAATGCTCATCACTTCAGGCACATCATGTGAAACCACAATGGAAGTCACGCCCAAAGCTTGGTTGAGATTACGGATAAGCTCCACCAACACGCCCATGGTGATCGGATCTTGTCCCACAAAAGGCTCATCAAACATGATTAATTCGGGATCAAGCGCAATGGCCCTTGCCAAAGCCGCTCGGCGTGCCATGCCACCAGAAAGCTCACTCGGCATTAAATACGCGGCACCACGTAGACCAACCGCTTCTAATTTAAGCAACACTAGTGTTTTGATCAGCGATTCATCAAGGTCGGTATGTTCGCGCAATGGGTAAGCCACATTGTCAAACACATTGAGATCAGTAAACAACGCCCCCGATTGAAACAACATGCTCATTTTTTTACGAGCACGATAAAGCTTGCGGCGGCTGAGGGTCGGAATATTGTCGCCATCAAACCAAATTTCACCTTGCTCAGGCAGTAACTGACCACCAATTAAGCGCAAGAGTGTGGTTTTACCTATCCCAGAAGGTCCCATGATAGCGGTGACTTTTCCTTTGGGGACATGAAGATCAATGTCATCAAAAATGACTCGTTGTGAACGCGAAAAGCGCAAATTTTTGATGGTGACTAAGTCAGATTGAGACATAGAAGCACTTCACTGTTAGGTCGACATCCTGAAAGAATACGCATGATAATGCACAAAGCGGGGCAATTAAAAGTAAACATCAAGGTACTACGTGGTTCTTGACCAAGATTTGTCAAAGTTAAGTTGGATGACCGGTTACACAATTCAAGTGTTAAGTCTTCACTCAGCATAGTCAATAGCCTAAGTAGCGCAAATCGGGGGAGACAATCTCTCTCAATTGGCCGTAAATGGGCACAGAATGAAGGTAATTAATTAGAAGTTCGACTTCCCTTTTAATGTTCAACAAGTCAAAATTAGCGGTCAATTCTCTGCCTAAACCGCTAAAGATGTACGAAGTGAACAAATGCATCAGTTCTTGATTTTGCTCACGAATGGATAAGTTCCGCTAATCCTAACAGCATCTAGGCACTAAGGCTCTGGTATTCATTTAATTTTTGGGAATCATCATGCTCGAAGCGGTGGTCTTTCTGTTTATCGGTCTCGCAATCCTAGTTTGGGGCGCAGACAAATTGGTATTTGGTTCAGCAGCGTTAGCACGCAACGTCGGCATTTCTCCTCTTGTGATCGGCATGACCATCCTTGCGATGGGCTCCTCCGCTCCCGAGATGATGGTTTCCGCCACCGCAGCCCTAGAGGGGAAAACCGATACCGCTGTGGGTAACGTCTTAGGTTCCAACATTGCCAATATCGCGTTGATTTTGGGCATTACCGCCATAATCAAACCCCTTTCAGTCGGCTCTGCGGTTTTGCGCCGTGAATTACCAATGATGATTGGCGTCACGCTGATTGCAGGTGCTATTTTGTGGGACAGTCATCTAGGTTTTCACGAAGGTATCTTACTGATTGCTCTATTTGCCGCCTTTATTTTGATCATGCTGCAAGTTAGCCGTAAAGAAAAACAAAATGGTGATGCGCTTCTGGAAGAACAAGAGTCTGAAATTCCTGTTGGTGTCAGCAACCCTAAAGCAGCTTTCTGGGTCGTGGTCGGATTGATTCTACTACCGATTGGGGCTGGCATGCTGGTTGATAACGCGGTGGTGATCGCCAAACATTTCGGCATGAGCGATCTGGTGATTGGCTTAACCATTATTGCTGTTGGTACCAGCTTACCAGAGCTTGCAGCCTCTTTAGCCGGAGCGCTAAAAGGTGAAGATGATATGGCGGTGGGCAACATCATCGGCTCTAATGTTTTCAACATTTTGGCCGTTATGGGCATACCGGGCTTACTAAACCCCTCTTTACTAAGCCCTGAAGCAATGGGCCGTGATTTTTGGGTGATGTTAGGCGTTTCTCTACTGCTGGTTGCCGTGGCTTTAGGCAAAAAGCGTCAAATCACACGTCTGGAAGGTGTACTACTGTTGTGTGCTTTCATCGGTTACATTACCTATCTATTGATGAATATTTAAGTGCGCTAAAGAGGAAAGTTGAGGATGCCCAATTCATTTGATTACCAAAATGTAGCCAAACAGGTTCTTCGTACTGAAATCGCCGCTCTGCAACAGTTAGAGCAATATATTAACGCCGATTTCGCTAGTGCTTGTGCCACGATTTTAGCCAACCAAACCGGTAAAGTGGTGGTGATGGGCATGGGCAAATCAGGCCACATAGGTAAGAAAATTGCGGCAACCTTAGCCAGTACGGGTACTTCGGCTTTTTTCGTTCATCCTGGTGAGGCCTCACACGGCGATCTAGGGATGATTGAGCGTGGCGACATTGTGCTCGCCATCTCTAATTCTGGTGAATCATCGGAAATCCTTGCCCTACTTCCAGTGCTAAAGCGCTTGAATATTCGCGTGATCAGCATGACGGGTAACCCAAGCTCGAACATGGCCAAGCTGGCGGATATTCACCTGCAAATCACAGTTCCTCGTGAAGCTTGTCCACTGGAGCTTGCCCCAACGTCAAGCACAACAGCAACCCTAGTGATGGGGGATGCTTTGGCCGTGGCACTCATGCAAGCTCGTGGCTTCACAGCAGAAGATTTTGCTTTGTCTCACCCTGGCGGCGCACTTGGGCGTAAACTGTTACTCAAACTTAACGACATTATGCACAGTGGTGAAGCTCTGCCCAAAGTGCCACCACAAGCCTTGATCCGCGATGCACTGCTGGAAATCAGCCAAAAAGGGCTAGGCATGACAGCCGTGATTGATGAACAAGATACCTTGCTCGGCATTTTTACTGATGGTGATTTACGCCGCATCCTCGATAAACGTATCGACATTCACACCACTGCCATTGCAGATGTGATGACTCGTCAACCCACCGTGGCGCACCCTAACTTGCTGGCGGTCGAAGGGCTTAATCTGATGCAAGCGAAACGAATTAACGGCCTAATGTTGGTCGAAGATAACAAACTGGTTGGAGCGCTGAACATGCACGACCTACTCAAAGCCGGAGTGATGTAATGAGCTCAACCATCTCAACCTTGTATGGAGAAGTGGAACCTTCACTGCTAGAGATTGCCAAACAGATCAAACTGCTGATTTGCGATGTGGATGGTGTGTTTTCTGACGGCTTAATTTACATGGGTAACCAAGGGGAAGAGCTAAAAACCTTCCACACTCGTGATGGTTACGGAGTGAAAGCTTTGATGAATGCCGGTATTGAAATAGCCATCATTACAGGGCGTCGTTCACAAATTGTTGAAAATCGCATGAAAGCGCTAGGCATTTCACTGATCTACCAAGGACAGGATGATAAAGTGCAAGCTTATTATGACATCTGTCAAAAACTCGCTATCGCCCCAGAACAAACTGGCTACATCGGTGATGACCTAATTGATTGGCCAGTCATGGAAAAAGTTGCTCTGCGTGTATGCGTCGCTGATGGGCATCCGCTCCTAGCACAACGCGCCAATTATGTAACTCATATCAAAGGGGGCCACGGAGCAGTACGTGAAGTGTGTGATTTGATCTTACAGGCACGTGACGAATTAGATGTCCATAAAGGCCTTAGCCTATGAGTTTGCCACGTATTATCTACATTTTGCTGCTGTTTGTCGCATCTTGGTCGCTGTATTTCCTACTAGAAAAAGAACAAGATAGTACGATTCAAGTCGCTCCTAATATGGAGCTGCCAATGTTCAGCGGCGAGAATTTAGAAAATATTTCGTATAACGAGCAAGGTATCCGCAACTATGTGATCACTTCCATCCATCTGGATCACTATGCCAAAAGTGGTAATACCCTGTTTAAAGCGCCGATACTCAAAGTGTATCGTGAAGGCACACTGCAAGAGTGGGAAATCACCGCACGGAAAGGCATCTTGAGCAAAGATCAGGTGCTGACTTTATATGACAATGTCTTGGCCAAAAACTTACTGCCAGACTCAGGCTTTGATACCCTAGCCACTAGCGAAATGAGTATTCAGCTAAAAAGTCGCGACTTCTGGGCGGATAAGCCAGTAGAACTACGCGGCCCACAATTTGAAACCCATGGCCAATCGATGAAAGGCAATTTTGCGGATCACTCGGCTGAACTTTATAACAATGTACAAGGTAGATATGAAACGCTCACACCTTAGTCTTATTGCTTGTTTGCTCGCCTCGACTCAGGCTTATGCACTCTCTACCGATAGGGAACAACCGGTTTACATCGACTCGGACAGTCAGCAACTGGATATGAAAAGCAACCGCGTCACTTTCCTCGGTGATGTGAAACTTAAACAAGGTAGCATCAACATCAATGCAGACAAGCTGATCGTGATCCGTAATGCGGACAACGGCAAGATTGAAGAGATTGAAGGCTACGGTAACGTTGCGACCTTCTCTCAGCTCACAGATGAAGGCAAAACCCTCTACGGTGAAGCCAAAGAACTGTACTACAAAGTGCGTGACGACGAATTGGTGATGATCAATAAAGCCATGCTGTCACAAGATGATAGCGAAATTCGAGGCAGCAAAATCCGCTACAAAATCAGCTCACAGAAGCTCATTGCTGATAGCGAAGGCAAAGGGCGAGTCTCGACCGTTCTTCAACCGCAAGCAGTACAACAAGAGTAATCCATGGCAATTTTAAAAGCACAACACTTAGCCAAGAGCTACAAAAAGCGCAAAGTGGTTTCTGATGTCAGCTTACAAGTCGAATCAGGCCAGATTGTTGGTTTGCTAGGCCCAAATGGCGCAGGTAAAACCACGTCGTTTTATATGATTGTGGGCCTTGTGGCACGTGATGAAGGCACCATTACCATTGATGATAACGACATTAGTATTCTGCCGATGCATAGCCGTTCACGTATGGGGATTGGTTACCTGCCACAAGAGGCATCAATTTTCCG
>JBOFIW010000347.1:0-4091 GCA_051650365.1 Vibrio sp.
GAAGAGTATTTTTACTCTTAGCACTTTAACTGCTTCATGCTTAATGGCATTCAATAGTTATGCCGCGATGGATTGTACTTCGTTGCCTGAATGGCAATCTACCGCCGTTTATAGCGGTGGTGCTCAAGTACAGTACAAAGGCAATGCTTATCAGGCCAACTACTGGACCCAAAACAATGACCCAGAAAAATTCTCTGGTAACTATGCACAATGGAAACTGCTTGATTCTTGCACCACATCCGGTGGAACAAACCAAGCACCAAGCGTAACCTTGACCGCACCTCTTGCAACTGCACAAGTCAAAGTGGGGGATGTGGTGACGCTAGCGGCTAATGCTGCGGATGCGGATGGTACTGTGGCTCGTGTTGAGTTTTCAGTAGATGGTGTATTGGTGGGTCAAGCCACCAAAGCGCCTTATTCCGCAACTTGGACAGCGACTAAAGGTGCACATGAATTTAGCGCAGTAGCCTTTGATGACAAAGGTGCCGTGAGCACGAAAAATGCTGTGACACTGACGGTAACTGAGGTCACAGGTCCCGTGAATCAAGCCCCAACTGTTGCTGTAGCCCTGTCTGCAGCCAAAGTGGATGTGGGCGCGGTAGTGACCCTCACTGCGGATGCCGCCGATGCGGATGGCTCAGTGGCTAAAGTTGATTTTTATGTGGGCGGTGTGCTCGTCGGTACATCGGCAAAAGCACCTTACACACTTAATTACACTACAACCAAAGCAGGTTCATTAGCGGTCTATGCACGAGCCACCGACAACTTGGGGGCTACCACCGATTCTGCATTAGCAACTTTGGTCGTTAATGGCGTTGCTCCTGTAGCAAGCTGCCGTCCTGATGGTCTGTATCAAACCGAAGGCGTACAAGTTCCATATTGTACGATTTACGATGAAGATGGCCGTGAGAAAATGGGTGTAGATCATCCACGCCGTGTGATCGGTTACTTCACCAGCTGGCGTGCAGGTGATGACCCACAAGCTGCTTACCTTGTAAAAGACATACCTTGGGAACAACTGACCCACATTAACTATGCGTTTGTGAGTATTGGTTCTGATGGCAAAGTAAACATCGGTGATGTGAACGATCCAAACAACGCGGCCGTTGGTAAAGAGTGGTCAGGGGTTGAAATTGATCCAACGCTAGGCTTTAAAGGTCACTTTGGTGCTCTGGCAACTTACAAACAGAAATATGGCGTGAAAACCCTGATTTCTATCGGTGGATGGGCTGAAACTGGCGGTCACTTTGACGCTAACGGCAATCGTGTTGCTGATGGTGGTTTCTACACCATGACCACTAACGCTGATGGCTCAATAAACCATGCGGCCATTGAAAAATTCGCAGCATCTGCGGTTGAGATGATCCGTAAGTACAAGTTTGATGGTGTGGATATTGACTACGAATACCCAACCTCAATGGCGGGCGCTGGAAACCCAGATGACAAAGCGCTGATGGAGCCACGTCGTGCTTATCTATGGGCTTCTTACCAAGAGTTGATGCGTGTTCTACGTGACAAACTGGACCGCGCTTCAGTACAAGATGGCCATCACTACATGCTAACTATCGCTGCACCATCTTCTGGTTACCTGCTACGTGGTATGGAAACCTTTGATGTCACCAAGTATCTCGACTACGTCAACATCATGTCTTACGACTTGCATGGTGCGTGGAACGATCACGTTGGTCACAACGCGGCTCTGTTCGACACAGGTAAAGACTCTGAGTTGGCACAATGGAACGTTTATGGCACAGCGCAATACGGTGGTATCGGTTACCTGAACACGGATTGGGCATACCACTACTTCCGCGGTTCAATGCCAGCAGGGCGTATCAATATTGGTGTTCCTTACTACACCCGTGGTTGGCAAGGTGTAACAGGTGGTGAAAATGGCCTATGGGGCCGTGCAGCACTGCCTAACCAAAATCTCTGTGCACCAGGAACGGGTGAAGGTGAAAAGAACAACTGTGGTTACGGTGCAACCGGTATCGACAACATGTGGCATGACGTTAACGCTGCAGGTGACGAAATGGGGGCAGGTTCTAACCCAATGTGGCATGCGAAGAACCTAGAAAAAGGCATTTGGGGTTCATACGCCGCGGCTTACAAACTCGATCCAACCACAACACCACTAATTGGTACTTATACACGCAATTATGACAGCGTGGCGGTTGCTCCTTGGTTGTGGAACGCAGAGAAGAAAGTGTTCTTGTCTACTGAAGATAAACAGTCAATTGATGTGAAAGCGGATTACGTTATCAACAAAGAGATTGGCGGTATCATGTTCTGGGAATTGGCGGGTGACTATAGTTGTTACAACCTTGATGCCAACGGAAAACGTACGTCAGTGGATGCAACTGAGCAAGCGTGTGCAACCGGTAAAGGTGAGTACCACATGGGCAACACCATGACCAAAGCGATCTATGACAAGTTCAAAGTCGCAACACCGTATGGTAACAAAGTTGCAACGGGTGCAATCCCAACTGAAGCGGTGAATATTGCCGTGAAAGTGGGTGGCTTTAAAGTGGGCGACCAAAACTACCCAATCAATCCGAAGATTACCTTTACGAACAATACAGGTGTTAATATCCCTGGAGGTACAGAATTCCAGTTCGATATTCCTGTTTCTGCTCCGGATAACGCGAAGGATCAATCGGGTGGCGGCTTGAAAGTGATTGCTTCTGGTCACTCTCGTGCCAATAACATCGGCGGCTTAGACGGCACAATGCACCGAGTTGCGTTCTCACTACCAGCGTGGAAGTCACTTCCTGCGGGTGCAACCTATGAATTGGATATGGTGTACTACCTGCCAATTTCAGGCCCAGCGAACTACTCAGTGAAGATCAACAACGTTGAATATGCTTTCACCTTCGAACAGCCTGATTTACCAGTAGCAGATCTTTCCGCTGGTGGTAATACAGGAGGCAATACCGGAGGTAACACTGGTGGTGGTTCAACAGGTACTGTGATCCAATGGGTTCCAGGAGCGACAACAGTAAAAGTAGGTGATACAGTCACTTACAACGGAAAATGTTTCGTAGCTCAAAATCCTCCAGGCTCATGGGAAACACCAACGCAAACTAACTGGTTCTGGAAAGAAGTGACTTGCCCTCAGGCATAAGTGACCAAATCCGACAATATAGAAACCCCGCTAAGCGGGGTTTTTTATTGAGAAAAAGGCCTGTGTACTATGAGAGTGGAAATTGATGGGCTTTGCATTTGATGACTCTACAACACTTCTCAAACCTCACTTTTATTCACTAAAAAATTGGTAGCTTTCAGGTACGACCACAACACCGCGTTCTGAAATATGAAAGCGTTTTGAATCCTCAATCGAATTAAGGCCAATTTCAGTGTAGGGCGGAATCTTCACGTGCTTATCAATAATACAATGTACTAGCTTACAACCTTCGCCCACTTCAACATCATCAAACAAAATACTATCGACAATCAGCGCCGAATCATTGATGCGCACATTCGAAGAAATGATGGAGTGTTGTACCGAACCTCCAGAATTGATGACACCGTTGGCAATAATCGAATTAATAAAGATTCCTTCATTACCCGTGGCAGAAGAAACCGTTCTTGCCGGCGGGTACTGCTGCTCATAAGTGCGGATCGCCCAGTTTTTTTGATACAAATTCATGGGTGGAACAGGCTGTAATAAATCCATGTTGGCATCATAAAAGGAGTCGATGGTTCCCACATCCCTCCAGTAGCAGTCGCGAGCAACGCGACCTTTACCTGAACAAAATGCGTAAGCATACACACTGCCAGTCTCAATCAGCTTAGGAATGAGATCACTACCAAAATCATGAGTTGACTGTTCGTTTTCGGCATCGACTTTTAATGCTTGCTGTAATACATCCATATTGAAGATATAGATGCCCATGGAAGCTAAGCTGCGATCTGGTTTGTGTGGAATGCAAGGTGGGTCACGAGGTTTCTCAATAAAACAGGTAATGCGAGATTCTTCATCAATTGCCATTACACCAAATGCAGAAGCCTCATGTTGTGCTACCTCCATACAAGCAATAGTGAGTGTTGCATTTTTCTCAATATGCTCTTCAAGCATGGCGGCATAATCCATA
>JBOFIW010000348.1:0-1734 GCA_051650365.1 Vibrio sp.
GAGTCAGTTTGGACAAGGCGTCATCAATACTCAAAATCGCGGGTTCAATAGAAGACCCCAGCATTTTCGCTTTGCTAATCCTGCGGCGGTTATGACGGCGCTGAAAATAGGCACTAGTATGACTGAGTGCACCTTTGAGCCCACTGCACAGCGCGTTCAATACCAAGGGATAAACAGTGCCGGTATCTTCCTCCATAAACACCTTTTTAACTTCAGTGGGGAGCACTAAAGTACGGTCAAAATGGGCGTTGGTATGGGCAATCAGATAGCCACGACCTTCAAATACTGCGTTGATCTCGGTTTTGTTTTCAATATGCGGTAACTGGATTTTACTTAGTTCAGAGCAAAAACGCTTTACGACCGAGCCCCAACGTTGCATGTCGATTTGTGCGGTACCTACGTTAAACACTGGTGCTGGTTTGCTGCCAAGTTGCTTGTAGTTGTAGGCATACATATCGAACACAATGACCATGCCGTGCATGGCTTCGAGTTTGCGAATCAAAGCTTCATAAAGTTGATAAAACTCGCTGTGCTTGCGGTGACTTTCGGTACGTTGTTTATCACTTAGAGGACGATTCCACGCCGATTTATAACGGGTACTTAACGTTTTAGCGCGGTTAAGATCGTATTCAAAGCGAGAATCGAGGCCACATAACGTGATGGGCTGCGAAGCGATGAATTGATCTGTGTAGGGTGCTTCTTCAAGATTGCGCTCAGTCTTGCTGAGTTGACACTGCTTGAGCAGATCATCGCGCAAGCGGCTTCCAGCATGGATGGCAGTACATACTACTGGAAGATAGTCTTCTATCTTGATAAAGCATCCTGCGGATTCTAGTTCTCCTGCGAAAGGCTGCTCTCGCTGGATCAGCGACAACATTTCCTCAAGAGAATAAACATTGGAAACTGGATTGGGCATCTTACCCCCAAAAAAGGACGCCAAGTCTCGCCCATCCATGCTAGATGGGCTACAAGCGGGTTATGTAGCCCGAGGGAGGAATTAATCTTCCTCAGTCAAACTTGGTTCGTCATCGGTAAAATCTTCAACGCCATCAGGTTTGTTGCGGCCATTCAAGGTATGAAAACGCTTGCGACCACGAGCCAAACGGGTGTATTTCAACCAAGCTTTTTCTAACTTACTTTCTGCTAACTCTGGGTTTTCTAACGCCTTCAAGAAATGCTCTTCTTCTGCATTTTCTGGGCGTAGCTCACCGCTCTCTAAACCGAGCATAGTCTCACCATACAGAGTTAGGATATTCTCTTCTGCCAGAGTAAAGTCGCCAGATTTAGCAAAGCCTCTTGGGAACTTCTTAGTATCGAAAAAACGTTTTTTTCCTTGACGAAATGCTGTCTCAGACATGTCAACCTCGTGTGAATATGTTCAACCACCGTGTAACCGTGGGTTACGGCGAAAGTTAGGCGTAATCTTCGGAAAAGAAAAACAAAAATTTTTTATCGTCATAATACTTCTTACTTGTTAATCTTCACGGGTAACATCAGAGGAAACTATATGGATGTAAAAGTCTTTCGCACCTTTCTTGAATTGGCCAAAGTGCGTCACTTTGGCCGCGCTGCTGAAAATCTGTATTTAACTCAGGCAGCAGTGAGTGCGCGCATCAAACAACTCGAAAATCATTTCGATGCTCAACTATTTACCCGCGATCGTAATAACATCAAATTAACCTCTGCCGGTGAGCGTTTAGTGGGGTATGCCGAAGTGATGGTCGCGACGCTCCA
>JBOFIW010000349.1:0-2942 GCA_051650365.1 Vibrio sp.
TCATAATTTTCGATTATTTAATGGCTTTAATGACTTTCTCAGATAGATTGTGCTCAGGTTTACCATATTGCATCGCGCTAGTATCAATCACGATGTCATAACCTTCTTTCTCAGCTACTTTCTGCACTGCATCTTGGATTACTTTAAACAGTTTTTGCTTTTCTTCCGCTTCACGGCGAGCGGATGCCTCTTCCAAAGCTTGAGCTTTGATCTTGTATTTGCTGTCTAATTGACCAATTTCGATACGAAGTTTTTCAACTTCATCTTGTCCCATCAATTGACCATCACGTTTCAGCTTTTCAATTTTGGTTTTGGCGTCGGCCTGAATCGCTTTTAGTTCAGCGGCTTTATCTTTAAACTCTTCCTGCATTTTTTGCAGAACAACTTCACGCTGTGGTAAAGCTTGGAACACCTTCGCGGTATTGATATAACCAATTTTCTGCGCCGCTTCAGCCGCATTAACTACCAAAGATGAGCTTAGGACAATCAGGCCAAGACCCGCTGCTTTGATCATGTTTTTCAAAATATGTTCCTCTCCTAGAAGGTTCTTCCAATGGTGAAGGTGAAAAATTCCTCATCATCACCCTCATAAATTTTAATTGGTTTAGCCAATGAGAAAACCAGAGGCCCCATTGGCGACATCCACTGTAATGCTACACCATAAGATGAGCGGTAATTGGTTGGATCTGAATAGTCGTAGTAATACTGGTTGCCATACTCAGCACCACCCGAACGATAATCAAACTCTGTATCCCATACGCTCGCCATATCGTAGAAAAGGCTGGTACGAATCTGGCTACGCACTTCATCCGAAGCAAATGGCGTAGGCACAATCAACTCAACGCTAGCTAATGCAATAGCGTTACCACCAACAGAGTCATCTGTTGCCGTATCTGACCCATTATTTGAACCAGAGAAATCACGGTACACCGCTTTAGGACCAGCAGAGTTTGACCCAAATCCGCGTAATGAGGTAAAGCCGCCCGCATAGAAGTTCTCATAAAATGGGAACAGGTTATCTTTTCCATCAGTTTGGCCATAGCCATTACCGTAACCCAATCGCCCGCGTAATAATAGGGTGAACTCATGTTTCTTAGTTAACGGGAAATATTGGCGAACATCGTATTGCAACTTGAAATACTGGGCATCAGACCCTGGAACCGTCATTTTATAGTACGCACGCTGATGGTTACCGGATGTTGGGAAATAGCTGTTATTCAGATTGTTACGAGTCCATGACAAGTTAATATCAAAATCATCGGTCAATAAGTTACCTTCGGAATCAATATTACTCGCTTGTGCCGCTAGAAAGTTTTCTACCTGTAAATATGGTGTCAAATTACCGATCTTGTTATGAGTATACCCAACACCAAATTCAAAACGGTTTAATTCATCAAATGGGAACCCCCAAGTGAGATTGGTACCATAGCTTTCATTGGTATAGTCAACGATACCCGCTTCGGAAGCTTCAAATTGATTATAAAAAACTTTGCCGCCAAGACTAACGCCATCAAGGTTCCAATATGGATCACGATACTCCAAGGTCAGGTTTTTCTGGTAATCGTTAATCATGGCATTGACCCCAACACGATTACCGCTGCCAAGGAAGTTGTCTTGCTGTAAACCAACTTGGAAACTGATCCCAGACTCCGTACCATAGCCGATACCAAAGTTGACACTACCCGAGTTGGCTTCCTTCACACTGTAGACCAAATCGACTTGATCTTCGCTACCAGGAACACGAACCGTCTGCACTTCGACTGTTTCAAAAAAACCAAGTCGATTCAGGCGAGTTTTACCTGTATCAATATCCTTTGAGTTCAGCCAACTGCCTTCCATTTGGCGCATTTCACGGCGCAACACTTCATCACGAGTACTGTTGTTGCCGACAAAACGAATATCTCGCACATAGATGCGCTTACCCGCTTCGACATGGACGACTAAAGAAACTTGCTGTGTTTCGTCATCAAATTCAGGAAGAGTTCGTACTTGAGGGTAAGCATAACCTGACTCACCTAAAACTTTCTTCACACTTTCTTCGAGTCGAGTAACCGCAGAGCCGTTATAGGTATCACCGATAGCAAATGGGATCAAAGAAGTGAATTCGGCTTCTTTACCCATCAAATCGCCACGGAACTGAACTTTGCTCACCGTGTACGGTTCGCCTTCATCTAGATTAAGGGTTATATATACCCCTTTCTTATCTGGAGAGATCGCAACTTGAGTGCTATCCACTTGGAACTTCAGATAGCCGCGGTCAAGATAGTAAGTGCGTAGGGCTTCAATATCCGCCGCTAACACTTGCTTTTGATACTTATCGTCAGCTAAAAAATTCCACCACGCGACATCCACATTCAGATTAAAGCGTGAGAGTAGCTCTTCATCACTAAACACTTGGTTGCCGATAAAGTTGATTTGCTGAATTTTAGCTGAAACCCCTTCAGTAAATACAAACTTCAGGTCGGTCCGGTTACGAGGTAATGGAGTAACAACCGCTTTCACAGTCGCGTTATATTTGCCCACACTGTAATAAAAGTCTTCCAAACCTTTTTCAATATTATTCAGCGTTGTCCGGTCCAAAGCCTCACCAACTCGAATATTGGAAGCCTCCAAGTTTTGCTTGAGCTGCTCTTCTTTGATCGCTTTGTTACCCGAAAATGACACACTCGCAATGGTAGGGCGTTCATTCACTTGGACAATTAAGACATTACCATCACGTAGCACTTTGACATTTTCAAAGTTTCCGGAGGCATAAAGTGCTTTGATAATGTTGGCTACATCTTGTGAATCAACACTATCCCCAACACGCACAGGCATTTTCAGCAATGCAGCGCCTAAAGCAACTCGCTGCAAACCTTGAATTTGAATATCCTGTACTACGAATTTTTCGGCACCATTCGCAGACACGCTAGTAGCGAGCAGTGTCGCGAGCAGAATTTGTT
>JBOFIW010000350.1:0-3677 GCA_051650365.1 Vibrio sp.
AAGCACATAAATCGGGATACCGCTGGCAGCATCAAGTGGCAACTTGTCTCGCTTCAGATCTGACTACTCATAGCGTGGAATTGGATACTACTCAAGCTCGAGAATGGTTTATGGGCCGAGATATCAGACCAGAGGGGAAAAGTGGACAAGGTGAGGTGATCGTCCGTTACGCTAACAATGTGATTGGGTTAGGAAAATGGGTTGGTAATCGAGTGAAGAATGGGCTACCAAGAGAGCTAGTTAGAGACAAAAATCTATTCTGATCCGCTGAACTATAGTATGAAATTCTAAAATCCTGTCGCTAATTTCAGTATTTGTACTAGTCTTAGGATCATGCAACTTCCTACATTTTCCATTAGCGCAGGCTCTTAGGAGCCATTCCCCTAGGCCCTAAAACCTTGCCGTTTTGGGCCTCTTTTTTTTGGGTAAAGTTAAGCTAAACGGATGCCATCATTTTCAATCACGATTTTGCCTTGCTTATATAAACCGCCAATGGTCTTTTTAAATGTCCCTTTACTGGTACGGAATGTAGCAAAAATCGCTTCTGGTGTTGATTTATCACTGAGTGGCAGAAACCCCCCTTTCTTTTCTAAGGTTTCTAAAATCTTAGTGCTCAAATCGTCCATTTTTTCCACCCCAATTTTTTGCAGAGATAGATCGATTTTGCCGTCTTCACGCACACTTTTGATGTAGCCTTTTAGTTTCTTGCCGATGAACAATTTGCCAAATACATCGGAAGAGAAAATCATGCCCCAATGAGTACCATTAACAATCGCCTTAAAGCCGAGGTCAGAGCGTTCTGCAATTAGCAAATCGACTTGTTGGTTTGGCGTGTATTTGGCGGGCGTTTTATCCAATAATTTGTTGAACTTGGTTGTTCCTACTATTCGGCCAGAAGCTTTATCGGTATAGACATAAACCAAAACGGTTTGGCCCGCGACAAAACGAGCACGCTGCTCACTGTATGGGATCAGCAAATCTTTGTCTTTGATTCCCCAGCTAGCAAATGCACCAGTGCTGTTAACCCCTTCGATTTTCATTAAGCCCCACTCACCGACTTGAGCGATTGGCGTTTCAGTCGTAGCAGCGAGTTGGTTCTCTGAATCGAAATAAAGGAAAACGTCGATAAACTGCCCAATTTCAGTACCTTCAGGTACGAAACGCTTGGGTAGCAAGGTAGTACCGTATTCACCCGCATCCAAAAAAACACCAAATTCGGCGAATTTCACCACTTCTAAACTATTAATTTGACCAATGTTAATCATATAAAACTGTCTCACAGCAAATTTGCAGAGATTATACGTTATCTCTGTTATGCTTTCTCGCATTCGAGCAATAAATCAGGTAATTTTACAGGAGTTTTCGTTGATCACCGTAGAGCAGCAAGATGCGGCAACCTTGACGATTGTCAGTCAGATGACGGGCAGTAAAAAGCTCGATCTTAACTTTTATCTTTTTATTCCCGGTGAATTGGATATCTCACCCGAAGTGATCTCTGAGTCTGAGTTTTTTTACAGCTCTATTCACCAACAGCGGGCTTATCACAGTGATCAGATCCTCTTGCCGTTAGTGCACAGTCGCCTTGCTCAGCGTGGCCACCTTTCTACAACACAATATCGAGTAAGTTTGAGTTTGTTTGCTTATCAGTATGTGATTGCGCTAGATAAAGCTGTCTCTCAACTCAACAACACCAGTGATACAGTGACTACCGAAGAAGTGGATAGCGTCATTGAGCTGTCGCTGGATATTTTGCGTCGCTTGCGCCGTAGCGTGCCTTATGAAGAGCAGCTTAAGCGTTATTATGCCAATATTGATAACTACCTCTCTTGGTATACCGAGCAGAGTTTCTTATCCATGATTGCGCACATGACGCGTGATAATGAATACAAGACGAATAAAGAACGTTTGATAACCTTGGTGGAGAAAGAGCAAGCACACCGAGCTCTTAATCAGTACAACTCCGATAAAGCCAACCAAGACATCACGCGTTTAAGTAATAAAATGCGCCTACTTCGTCGTTTAATTGAGCATCCTGTTATCCTAAATGAAAAGATCGCTTCTCTAGGGAACAACACCAAACGGGTGGTAAAGGGGTTAGCCACGGGTTTGGTGATGGTCGCAGTGACGATTACTGCCATTTCAGCGCGCGATTACTGGGGGGAGATTACCGCTTCATTCATTATCGCGATGTCTTTTATTTATGCTCTGCGGGAAATTTTTAAAGATGATTTGCGCGACATGATGTGGCGCTGGATCCGCAAAGGCCGACCTAAGTGGCGTCGCCATTACTTTGACCCAACAACTGGTAAACAAGTCGGCGATAAAGAAGAGTGGCTGGATTACAAAAAGTTGAGTGATTTGCCCGATCGCATTCAAGCGATTCGTAAAAAGCGGATTGTGCAGCGTGAAGAGCAGATCCTGCATTATCGTTCTCATACGGAAATGTCGACGTCTCGCTTTATGAGTGGTTATGAGGAAACGCGTGAAATCTTGATGATCGATCTGCGTTCGATCATGCGCCAGATGGACAAAGGTTCGAATCACATTTACCAACTCAATAATGGGCAAGTGAGCCGTGAGTCGGTCGAAAAGCGTCATCTGTTGAACTTGATCGTGAAAGAGAATCACCACAAAGGCGAGCCAACCTACTATCGTTGGAAAATAGTGCTTAACCGAAGCCGAATTGTGGATATTGAATCTATCCCTCAGTCTTAGCGACTTTCAGCGAAAGGGTTAACCAAAACTCAGCCATAGGCTCATCGCCATGCATACTTGGGCAGGTCGCAATAATATGCACCTCTTGGTTAACCCGCTCGCCTGTGCAAATCGTTTCATCCAGCATCTGGTCAATCTTCTCGCCCTCAACACAATGAAAATGCACCGCTGCTTCTGGGCGCTTATGGAATTCGCCCCTCACCGCTTTGAAAGCTAATGACACCTTGCTGCCTCTTTGTTTGGCTTTATGCATTGCCATATAGCCGCCAGCCACATCAGCACCAACGGCCAACACACCAAAATACATACTATTGAGATGGTTCTTGTTGCGTCTTTTTAGAGGAATGCGTACTTCTACGGCGTGATCATTAAGTGTGAGTATTTTCGGGCGACATGCCCAAATCAAAGGTACTTTGAAAAAACCGAAGAGATTGAGATAGAGGTTAGCTCTAGCTAAAGGTGACAGCATAAAAACTCCGCAACAGTAAGTTGTCCGACCACTTCAATTGATTGCCGAATAAATGTCAAACAATTGTTAACAAAACACCAGGCGGCAACACTTCCTGAATCGGAAAGTGTGATGAAGTTAATCCTGCGAGGTTCATGTATGCTGAAAGTTTCGCCAAACAACCTTTCTTCAAGTCAATTTACACCCATTTCCCAATCTGTTTACGGTGCAGTGGTTTATTCTCGTTGACAAATTCGTTATCTTTAGCGCTTCGCAATAAAAGGACAGGCGCTCCTATGCCACTGAAAACCGATGAATTAAGAACCCAAGCATTGGGACCTATGCCTACTCCGGCAGAACTTAGTCACGCACACCCTATTACTGATGAAGTCGCGCTACGGATTGCGCAGTCTCGTCGTCAAATCGAAAATATTCTCACTGGTGCTGATGATCGCCTTTTAGTGATTGTTGGACCTTGTTCGGTACATGATACCGATGCTGCGCTAGATTACGG
>JBOFIW010000351.1:0-1088 GCA_051650365.1 Vibrio sp.
TGGCCGGAACATTATCCTTGGATCAAACATTCAGGCTTGATCTATTTTCAACAGCGTCTTTCACAAGCTCGTCGAGACGTTGAACATGGCCTTGAGGTGACATTGTCACACTTCACTAGCAATGAGATGCAGCAACACGCGCTCAACATCCTGCAATTCAAGCTGGATGTGCTTTGGTCTTTACTCGATGCAATCAGCATGGCGTATGAATTTGATCGCCCCCCTTATCAAGGTTTAACCGATGATCCCACCCCTTGGCATAAAGGGTTAAATATGAATGGGGGTTTAAAATGAGCTTATCCACCCATACTCGCCTTACGCTCAATCCGCTATTTCGTATGCAGTATGAACAAGCGCAAGGTTGCCATGTTCTGCTCTACCCTGAAGGAATGGTGTCCCTTAGCGATAGCGCTGCAGAAATTCTTACCTGTTTTACGCACGAAAAACGGCTCGCCGATGTGATCGTCTTGATTGAAAGTCGCTATCCAGGCATTGCTCTCCAAGAAGACATTATTGAATTTGTCGAGATTGCTTATGAAAAACATTGGCTCAAATCCTGTTAAACCACCATTTTGGTTGCTGTTGGAACTCACTTATCAATGCCCATTGCATTGCGCCTACTGCTCAAATCCGCTTGAGCTAGAAGGCGAGCAAGAGCTCAGTACCGAAGAGTGGTTTGAGGTCATGACTCAAGCACGCCAACTTGGAGCGGTGCAACTGGGCTTATCTGGCGGCGAGCCTTTAATGCGTAAAGATTTAGAGCAAATCGTAGCTAAAGCACACCAGTTGGGCTTTTACACTAACCTCATTACCTCTGCGATTGGCCTCACCGAAAAACGCTTACAAGCATTGAAAGCAGCAGGATTAGATCACATTCAGATCAGTTTTCAGGCCGCCGATCCCGAGTTAAATGATGCGATTGCCGGAAAACGCCACGCTTTTGAGCAAAAATACCGCCTAGCCAAAGCCGTCAAAGCGGCAGGATTTCCTATGGTGATGAACGCCGTGATCACCAAGCAGAATATTGGTGACATTGAAGCTTTAATGCAGCTCGCTTGCGATATTCAGGCCGATTACGTTGAACTGGC
>JBOFIW010000352.1:0-2251 GCA_051650365.1 Vibrio sp.
TTAAGAATGATATCTCCTATATCAATATCGTAGCCCCACATAATCAGTATGTATGCCGATATCACATCACAATCGGCATAACCATCCTGTAGATGGTAATAATCCACAAATTCTTTCTTGCTCGCACCATCGTCTAGCAGCAGAATTTTTCCAACCGACGTCAGAAGGTTAGCCACAAAGACTCGGTCTTGGTCTTGTCGTGAATATCCCATGGTTTTCACCAAAGCTCGCGCAATGGAACTCGATTTAAATGCGCAATCTGCTACCCATTGGTGTTCTTCTTCCGAATTCGAATGACGAGGATGAATCGCCAGTAAGGAAACCGCGATCGATTCCACCAGCACGGCACCTAAACGTGCCACGGCTTCGTTAAGGATGTCGGTAGTACGGCGAAAGCCAAAGTAAGACGAATTTGCGATTTGAATGATCTTCGCCGCCAACATTGGCTCCCGCACTATGGTTTGAGCAATGGCATCCATACTGCAATTGGGGGAAGCAATCACTTGCTGTAGTTTGCGAACAGAATTAGGCAGAATAGGAATATCTTCCAAAGCCCCTAGCCACTTACGACATTCAAAATTAAACGGCATTTGGTAAAGCCGTTCCATACACAAAAAGAGGTGCTCAAAATCTTGGTGGGTAAAAGGTTTGGGCAAGATAAACTGTGCAAAAGCGTGAGCTTTACGTGGCAATTCTTGTGAAGCATCTCCCGTCAGCAGTACCCGTAAAGTCTGTGGGCTACGTGCACGAATTTCATTCAATAACGCTTCCCCATTTTTACCCGGCATCAACAGATCAGAAATCACCACATTAGGCGCATCATTCTCATTGATCACCCATTGGGTCGCATCCTCAACCAACATGAGTTCCCATTGCGGCCGCATACGTCGGATCATTCGACCCAATGCTTTAAGCATAAAATCATCATCATCCACACAGACGACTTTCATCACTGCTACCGTCATCAACTACTCGCTTTTTGCTGGTCTAGGTAGAGGGCTATCGCCTTGAGTACATCACGACTGCATTGACACAGTTCCATAATCTGCTCCGCGTAGCCTACCTGCCATTGTGGATCGGCTATGGTTTCCATCTCTAATTGGAAGCAAAGATCAGACAGTGCCTCACTACCAATAAATCGCGCCGATGACTTCATGCTATGCACTAAACGATGCAACTCACTAACCGATTGGATTTGCATAATATCCACTAGTTTTAATAGCTGAACTTGCATGGTTTCTTGATAACTTATAAGCATAGGCTCCACCAAGTCGTCACCCACCAATTTCACAACAGTAGCTATGCTGAATGTGGCTTTCTGCTCCATGCGTTTCCATCCTGATGTAAGTGTTACGATAAAAACCAAGATCTTAACCAAAGTGTAGTCCAATATTCTTCCTGTGATTGGCCTTGCAGCTGGGTTTTAATGAAAAGGTGAGCATGGCTCTGGGCCTCCGAGGTTGCGTTTGAACAACATATTCTTGAGTAGGGTTCTGCCGCAAGGTTTGTTAGAATGCCGCTCTTCAAAACATCGCAGCCACCAACAGGCTGATAGATGATGCGATTAAGTTATGCCGAACCACGGAGATTTTTTGTTGAACACCCAACAACTTTCAGCGATGACGCCAGCAGATATTGACTACGCGGCCCAATTACTTAAACAAGGCCAACTGGTTGCGATACCGACCGAAACCGTCTACGGACTGGCCGCTGATGCAACCCAGCCTGAAGCGGTGAAACAAATTTTTAGTGCTAAAGGACGCCCCGCTAATCATCCGTTGATCGTCCATTTTGGCTCGGCAGAGCAGATCGCTGAGTGGGCGACCAACGTAGCACCAGAAGCATACCAATTGGCAGAAGCCTTCTGGCCTGGTCCACTCACTTTACTGCTACCCAAAGCTGAGCATGTTTCTTCTGTCGTCACTGGCGGTTTAGAGACGGTTGGATTGCGTGTTCCGGCGCATCCTGTTTTGTTGGAAATATTGAAAGCGCATCATCTCGCTGTGGCTGCACCATCAGCAAACCCGTATAAAAAACTCAGTCCAACCTCCGCTCAGCAGGTATTAGAGGGCCTTAATGGCAAGCTGGCTGCGGTATTGGATGGCGGTGATTGTCAACATGGTTTGGAATCTACAATTGTTGATTTGACCAGCAAACCTTTTCGCGTACTCCGTGCTGGCCCCATCACAGCCAGTGAGATCAGTGCCGTGCTAGACCAAGAAGTGTTGCAGCCACAAATCCACCACGTTGC
>JBOFIW010000353.1:0-9108 GCA_051650365.1 Vibrio sp.
GAATCAACCTAGCCATGAAACTCTGCTTAGTAGAATTACCATATAGTAATAATCACCAATTTTGTTGCATATGCGGGCGTATATGTTGCAATTGAAAATTAAAACAAAATTTAAAGCTGAAAATATGTTACCAAATGCGACAATTTAGAACCATTTTAGTGATAGGTATCACAATGAAACAGCGAGTTTTGCATTTTATTTTCTGATTTCAGAATACGCCTGATAACCTCCTGCTCGCTTTGAAATGATGTCAAAGCAATAACTATAAGGAGTGTTCTGGATGAATACCAAAAAACCGTTATCGCTAACCTCTAAGGTCATCCTTGGTATGGTAACCGGTATTTTGACTGGATTTGCGATTCGCGCCCTGTTTGCAGGAAATGGATTTGTAGACGCATATATCGTTAATGGACTGTTTGATGTTGGTGGAAAAATATTTATCGCCAGCTTAAAAATGTTGGTCGTGCCACTGGTGTTTGTTTCACTGGTATGTGGTACGAGCTCACTAAAAGATCTCTCTACCCTTGGCCGAATGGGCAGTAAAACCCTAGGTTTTTATCTGGCCACCACGGCAATTGCCATTACTCTCGCCCTGACTATGGGTAGCCTGTTTAAACCAGGCGCGGGGGCAGATTTAACCGCGGCTAGCAATTTTGCCTCAGCGGAAGCGCCTTCGCTGGGCAAAGTGATCGTGGATATGTTCCCCACAAACCCGATCAGTGCAATGGCACAAGGCAATACCTTACAGATCATTATTTTTGCTGTGCTGTTTGGTGTCGCCATTAGTGCCGCAGGAAAACCGGGGGAACGTATTGCCCAAGTGTTTAGCGATCTTAACGAAGTGATCATGAAGTTAGTGGCAATGTTGATGCACCTTGCACCTTACGGCGTGTTTTTCTTGATGGCGAAGCTATTCACGGGACTTGGTCTTGGTGCAATCTTGAATCTAGCCGAGTACTTTGTGGTACTAGCGGGCACTTTATTACTGCATGCTTTCATCACTTACGGTTTGATGCTGAAAACCTTCGCAGGCTTAAACCCAATGGTGTTTTTCCGCAAAATGGAAGATGCCATTATGTTTGCATTTTCGACCGCATCATCCAATGCCACCATTCCGGTGACCATGGAAACGGTGAAAAACCGCTTGGGTGTGGATAACAAAGTGGCGTCATTCACGGTACCGCTCGGTGCAACGGTGAACATGGATGGCACTGCCATCATGCAAGGTGTAGCGACCGCATTTATTGCGCAGGCCTTTAACATCGATCTCACCATGACCGATTACCTAATGGTGATCCTGACCGCGACACTGGCTTCTGTCGGAACTGCGGGAGTTCCGGGGGTGGGCTTAGTCATGCTCGCCATGGTACTTAACCAAGTGGGTTTGCCACTAGAAGGAATTGCGCTGATCATGGGTGTCGACCGCCTACTGGATATGATCCGTACTGCGGTGAATATCACCGGTGATGCGTGTGTCTCTTGTATTGTCGCAAAATCTGAAAACGCGTTTGATGAAACTCGTTTTGCCGATCCAAAAGCCGGTGAAAGAGAAGAAGCGGTACATTTATCGCAAGCTCAGTAAGCTCATCAATCTCGCTGAATGTTAAGTAGAAAAGGCCCCGCACAATGCGAGGACTTTTCTATTTTATCGAGGAGATTGACCGATTATAAAAACAGGTTCATCACCCACATCGCGCCAAAGGCGTTCAATACTGAAATGCCAATCATCACTGGGATGTAACGACCTTCAGTACCAATTGGGCCAAGGATACGGCCGATATATTGCACCTGTGAGCCCATCAAATAGATAGCAGGAGCCAAAATGGCAATATGTGTTCCGTTTAAAATGCCTTGGTCAAACAAAGTGATCACCACACCGACTGCACCACCCATCGACATCCACGCACCAATCAGCACCGCAGCGGCTTCACCCGGCAATCCAAAAACGGCCATCACAGGGGAAAATACGGTGCCCATCAGTTCCAACGCACCGGTAATTTGCAGCGCTTTGATGATCACAAACGCCATCAGTACATTTGGTACCGTCGATGTCGTGGCAATCACCCAACCTTTCTTTGCACCTTCAACGAAGATATCGGTCACCATTGGCTTTTTCGCTTTCACTTCACTCATTTTGCCGCTTCCTCTTGTTGTGCTGCAGGGGTAGATGATTCTTTACCTTCGGTCAGGTTTAGGTAGATGCGGAAAAGGTTGGCACCCACAATTTTGAAGATAAACATCACTGCAACGGCAAGACCAATAGAAGAAGTGACAGCCGCTGAACCATCGGCCAATGTCAGAGTAAACAGCACCGCACCAGAAGAGAAAAAGTTAACAATGGTCGCACCCGCAGAGAATTGGAACATGGTGAAAACATCCGCTTCACGTTTAGTCATGTGCCCTTCATCTTTAAGTTGACGAGTCATTGCCGCGCCTGCATCTGTGCTTTGCAAAGATGCAATCAACGCCAAACCTGTGTTGCCAGGAATCCCCATGATAGGGCGCAATAGTGGGGTCAATAGCTTACGGGCTGCATCAAGCGCACCGTAATGCTCCAGCACATTGATCATCCCTAGAGCAAACATCACGGTTGGGATCAGAGTCAGAGCAAATAAAAAACCATCACGCGCGCCGCTACCACCGTGACCACGCAAAGAGGTAGTGGCTACTTGCAGACCATCCGCCGTTTCGCTCACGTTGTAAGCAACTTTACCAAACGCACCGTTTAGGGTGGTGAAATCAAATACGCCATACCATTGGTTAGACTGTAATAAACCAGAGAAAAAAACCACGGCGAAGGCTAACGCAACGTAGCACCCCCATGTCACTTTCCGCTCTAGTGTTGTCGGTTGACTCATAATTACCTCTATGAAATTAGAAACAGGTTGGCGCGATGGTGCACTTATTTCGTGCTAGAAGTGATGATCAAAGTCAAAACGAAGATGAAACTAATCTCGCAATTAAAAATAAAATATTATTTTGTGAATTGCCGCATAAAAAGCATACTTTATTATTTCACGGTGCGAATAAACCTCACCCCAAAGCTTCACTTTAACTATTAAACATAACCATTTGAGTCGCGCTATTTCAGTACCTTTTCTAAAAATGTGATGAATAAACAATCATTTCTAAGCTAAGTCACAACTTCAAACTCCACATAGGGCTACTCTTTCCCTGAACCCTTCCCCTAAAATCTTGAAGCATCACTTTAAGAACGTGGACATAAAAAGGAGCTTTGGTATGACGAGCCGGATAATGCTACTGAGTCTTTATCTCTTTTCACCACTCAGTTTCGCCTCAACCACCACTGAGCAAGTTTTAGATTTAACCCGTTCTCATATTGGGTATGCCGCACTGATCGTGTTTGCGATAGCCTATACCTTAGTAATGCTTGAGGAGTATCTTCAACTCCGTAAATCCAAACCCGTATTACTTGCAGCTGGCATAATCTGGGCAATGCTTGGCTATGTTTACCAACAAACAGGCTCAACAGAAGTGGCACGGCAAGCTCTGGAGCATAATCTCCTCGAATACGCTGAGTTACTGCTGTTTCTACTGGTAGCAATGACTTACATCAGTGCGATGGAAGAACGGCGTTTATTTGATGCCCTTAAAGCTTGGATGATTAACAAAGGCTTTAATTTCCAAACACTATTTTGGATAACAGGCTGGCTCGCTTTTTTTATTTCGCCAATTGCCGACAACCTAACCACTGCTCTACTGATGTGTGCTGTGGTTTTGAAAGTTGGAGGTGATAATCAACGTTTTGTCAGCCTAGCTTGCATCAATATCGTTGTTGCCGCCAATGCAGGTGGAGCATTCAGCCCGTTTGGGGATATCACAACCTTAATGGTATGGCAGGCTGGCCATGTCAGCTTTCTTGAATTTATGGATCTGTTTATCCCATCAGTGGCTAATTATCTGGTTCCCGCCATGATCATGTCGCTGTTTATTCCTAACCAGACCCCCACCAGCTTGCAAGAAAACGTGGAACTCAAACGCGGTGCAAAACGTATTGTATTACTGTTTATCTTGACCATTGCCTCTGCGGTTGGTTTTCATGCTTTGTTCCACTTCCCTCCCGTTATTGGCATGATGATGGGACTTGCCTATTTGCAGTTTTTTGGCTACTTCCTGCGTAAAACGCTAGCCAGTTCACTGGCCAAGAAAACCGCGATTGCTATGGCCAAAAATGATGAAGCAGCGCTAAAGCGTATTGGCTCAGTGGTGCCCTTTGATGTATTCCGGAGTATTTCCCACGCCGAGTGGGATACCTTACTGTTTTTCTATGGTGTGGTGATGTGTGTCGGTGGTTTGAGTTTACTCGGCTATCTGGGCTTAGTATCAGAAGTCATCTATACCGAATGGAACCCTATCTGGGCCAACGTGTTAGTTGGGTTACTCTCTTCTGTGGTCGATAATATCCCTGTCATGTTTGCCGTTTTATCCATGCAGCCCGAGATGTCTGTTGGCAACTGGCTATTAGTCACACTTACCGCCGGTGTAGGGGGGAGTTTACTCTCTATTGGTTCTGCTGCAGGCGTGGCACTGATGGGGGCCGCTCACGGCAAATACACCTTCCTAAGCCATTTGAAATGGACGCCCGTAATTATGCTTGGCTATGTAGTTAGCATTGTGTTGCACCTACTGATCAATAACCATTTATTCACTTAACGAGCCATTTCATCTAAGTGCGGGCGGCGATACACTCGAGTGGGCCGCCCCACTTTTCCATGTTCAAGGTAGGCTATGATTTCCCCTGTATCAACTGCGCTATCTAAGTAGCGCCGAGCCGTGCTTTTACTGATTCCAAGCTTCAGAGCCATCGAATCCGCCGTATGCTCAACATGAGCATGGGAAAAATGCTCCAACATCTGTTCTAACGTAAAGTCATCAATTGCTGAACTGGCTTTGCCTCGCTGAGGATGAAACAATTCATCCAAATCCTGCTGTCTCACCGTTTTGAGTAATGGTTCGGGGTGACGTAGGCGATAAAAACGCTGCAAACTTTCCGTCAGGCGTTGGTAATCGACAGGTTTCACTAAATAATCAAATGCACCGAAGCGATACGCTTGCTGGGCAGTCTCAACATCACACGCCGCAGTCACCAAAACACATTCCGGCCGCGGCTGTACGTCAATCAAGGCTCTCACTAGATCGATGCCTAAACCATCCGGCAGATAGTTATCGACTAAAACCAAATCCGGCTTCGACCACTCAATCATTTTTTGTGCATCCGCCAAGGTGGACACAATAGCAAGTACTTTAAACCGCTCATCTTGTTGTACAAACTGCGCATGTAATCCGCCAATCTGCGGGTCATCTTCTACGATGATCACACTGAGCATAATCACTCCTTAGGTAGATAAATGCTGAAGGTGGTTTCGTGCTCGTCACTATCGAGCTCCACATGCCCCTGAACACGATTCACCAAAGACTGCACCAGATACAGCCCTAGTCCATGCTCCCCTTCTCCTTGCTTACTGGTCACACCTGGGAGACAAATTTCATTTAAAGGTTGAATGATCATCGGGCCATTATTACTCACTCGTAAACAGAGCTCATGTTCATTCTGATGTAACGAGACCCGCACCCAAGGCGCAGCCATACCACGTACGGCATCTAAACTGTTGTCAATCAAGTTGCCAACCACAGTACAAAATGATTCTTCACTCATAACCAAAGTAGCAACATTCTCTATCGCATGGTAATCAAGAGGAATGTGCCACTCTTGCGCTTTACTCCACTTACCCATCAAGATCGCAGCCAATTGCGGCCAAGCATGGAGATGGTGTAATGCATCCAGCTGAACTTGGTTTAGGCTGCTTTGCTGCAAAACGCAGTGCAACGCTTGATCATACTGCTGCAATTGCAGTAATCCCGCCAAAGTTGAAAGTTTATTGCGATACTCATGGCGCGCAATTCTGACACTTTCAACATATTGATCGACTTGTTGCAGTCGATCCGCCAGCGCTTGTAATTCGCTGTGTGCCCGCAGACTGTACACCGCTCCGGCAAAGCCATGCTTACCTAAGAGAGGAACTCGGCTCACTACTAGCGACTGACCATTCAAGCAAACAAGCCTGTCGATAAACTTTTCGGTTTGTACTTGATCGGTCATGCCTTGTAACCACTTAGCAATTAAGTTCTGCTGCTCGGGTCCAGCACCGATCAAGTGCTTGGCTGAATCGTTGATGAGATAAATTTCTCCCTGCTGATTGATCGCCACCAAGCCCTCATGAGTGGCTTGAATAACACCTTCATAAGTTATGAGAGACTGGGCTAATTGCCACGGTTCGCGATCTTGCATTTGCCGACGCACTAACCTTGCAAAAGCGGTAGAAATCAGCGTTGCAAGCAGCAAAGTGATCCCTCCCATCAACAGTAACGGCTGCAATTTCTCATTTTGCCAAACCGCTACCGTATCAAGCAGATAACCGACTTTAATCATTCCAATCACATCGCCGTTAGCGGCGCGGATCGGCGAGATATAACGCAATGATGGTCCCATAGAGCCGACACTGTAGGAAAGATACGATTCTCCTTCCTCCAAGGCTGGGCGAATATCATCCCCCATTACAGGCAATCCAATACGCGAGGCTATAGGGTGTGCTAAGCGGATCCCAACGCTATCGCTCACAGTAATAAAATCCGCATCAGTAACACTTTGCAACGACTCCACCAGTTGACTAACGTGCTTTGCATCACCAGCTTCGACGGCCAGAATTAAATCGGGGAGTTTAGCGAGCTGAACAGCTTGTACTTGGGCTCTCAGCGCAATTTGGTTAGTCATTAAACGCTGAATTTTATCGGCGCTGAATCCCCACCACACCATGGCTCCAGCTGCAAAAGCCGCACAAAACAACACGGTTAATTGTTGGGTAAAGGTACGAGGAATTATTCGGCTCGGCATTTCGGTCATCCTCTGCGTAATAAGGTTAAGCATACGGTAATGCTCACCGAGGTGAAGGCGTGAAAACGCAGAAACATGATCGAGATCGTTCGAATGAATTTTATGAATTTAATGTTTTTAACCACTTTAATCTCATACGACTTGCAAAAGCGCTTTGCACTCACCTCCAATGCTTAAAACGCATCTTATCAGGAATAGCAAAACTTGATTTGACTCAGCATTTCTTACACCGCCAAGGCTAAGTTAGTAAAAAAACATTGGAGGTGTATATGTTCTCATCAAGCAACCTAAAGCTACTCGCCTTAATCGTATTTGGTGGGTTACTGTGGTTTATGCCCGTCCCCGAAGGCCTTGAACCCAAAGCATGGCAAATGATGATCGTGTTTATTACCACGGTACTCAGTTTGATCCTTGCGCCCTTACCCCTTGGTGCGATGGCATTAATGGGGCTGTGTGCCACTGTATTACTGGGCATTTTGCCGATTAAAGCCGCCCTCGCGGGTTTTTCAGATCCAACTATCTGGATGATTGCCGCCGCGTTCTTTATTTCGCGTGGTTTCATTAGTACTGGTTTTGGCCGTCGAGTCGGTTATTGGTTTATCTCTAAGTTAGGTCACAACTCATTAGGGTTGGCTTATGGTTTAGTATTGACAGACTTACTGTTTGCGCCTGCCACTCCCAGTACTACTGCGCGTTGTGGTGGCATCATCGCGCCACTGTTTCGCTCCGTGGCTGCGGCCTACGACTCAGATCCAGAAAAAGGCACGCAAAATCGCATCGGTTCATTTTTAGTACAGTGTATTTTCCAGTGTAATGCGATCACTTGTGCCATGTTCCTTACTTCAATGGCCGGCAACCCTCTCGCGGCTAAGTTTGCAGCAGAGCAAGGGATCACGATCACTTGGGGTGGCTGGGCATTAGCTGCCATTGTCCCCGGATTAGTCTGCCTGTTCGTCATTCCACTGGCCATGTATACCTTCTTCCCTCCAGAGCTCAAAAAGACACCAGAAATGCGCGCGTTGGCGAGAAAGAACCTGACAGATATGGGCAAAATGAGCCGTGACGAATGGATGGTGTGTATCACCTTCCTTGGCATGGTCACGCTCTGGGTTTTAGGGCCAACACTGGGCATTCACGCCACGGTAACGGCTCTCATGGGTATGTTATTTTTGCTCATTACCAAAGCGATTACTTGGGATGCGGTTCTAGGTGAGAAAGAAGCATGGCACACCATCACTTGGTTTGCGGTGTTAGTGATGATGGCAAGTGAACTCAACAAACTCGGCTTTATTAAGTGGTTTGGCGGTATGATTGGCGAGTCATTAGCAGGTTATGGTTGGATTGCCACCTTAGGCATCTTGCTACTGGTCTATTTCTACAGTCACTATCTCATGGCAAGTGCTATGGCACACATTAGCGCCATGTACTCCGCTTTCCTCGCGATTGCGATCGCGGCAGGCGCACCAGCCATGTTAGCTGCGATTGTACTAGGGATTTTCAGTAACCTTTATATGTCGACTACTCACTATTCTTCCGGCCCAGCTCCTATCTTATTTGGCGCCGGTTTCCATAGCCTAAAACAGTGGTGGAAGATAGGTTTCGTGTTTACTCTGATTGTCATTCCGATCTTCTTCTTGATCGGCGGCATGTGGTGGAAACTGATCGGTTTGTGGTAGCAGGTAGGTCAATGTAGGGATTTATCTATCCACTCTAAGCCCGTGTTAAGCGGGCTTATTTTATTTATCTCGCTGTGCATTTTGTGGTTCCGCATTGAGTTTGATCCAATTATTACTCAAATGGTACATAGCACACGCATTACAAGTGAGCACTTCTCCACCACCGTGAATAGTCATCACCAAATCATCCCTTTTCTCTTTAGAGTTGTTGCGGATCTGAATCCGTAAATTTTTCCCTTCTACACTAAAGGGACGCTCCCATTTTTGCTGTTCGGAATGAATAGATACCACCCCCTGCTGAAACGCCAAAGTATCTTTATTGTGTGGATTGTCATACACACCACTAAAAGCAAGGGTTTCACGATTGGCAAAGTTTTCTAATTCTTCTTGGAAACAACCATTTAACAGCAATACACTGACGATAAAAATCAACCACTTCCATTTCACTTGATTCATAGTTTTTCCTTACTTTTGCTGCTCCAAATTCAACAAAAAGGCTTTGCGTTCTAAACCACCTGC
>JBOFIW010000354.1:0-7853 GCA_051650365.1 Vibrio sp.
CCATCATGCACTTTCATCTCAGTTTGGATCTGCGGGTTGCGGTAAATCCATTTTAAAATCGGTCCAACCTGTGCCCCAACCATGGAGCATCCTGATTGAACCGAACTGAAACCGTAGTTAATACGTCGAATTGTCGAAGCAAGATCCTCCCCAGAAAAAAACCAACGATGAGCAGGCAATGTCATATCCAGTACCGTATCTTGGGCTGCTTTGAGCAAAAAATCCGGATCTTTTGTCGCTTGCTCCATACGCTGATACCAAACATTGGCCTCATTGGCTGGAATCAATGTCATTGGCAGACGAAAAACGGATTCCGGTAAACCACTACAACCGTCCGGTAATAGATACCTTTGCTTGAGTTTCAAATGCAGGTAGGAAAAACCTATCGCTCGTAAGAAGTACATATTCAACACACCAAACGAAATACAAATTACATCAAATACTAACGTATTTTGATCTCTTTGGTTACTTTAACCTGCGCTTGATTTGTAATATGCACAATGCGCGCTCCCTTGGTTATGGAGCATGATATGAGTCTTTTTAGCGTTCCTTTTGTCGATACTGGTAGTGATACTGCCCTACATTTTGTTGCAGGTTTTGTCTTGATCGCCTCCGTTGCGGCTGGCGTCTATGGTTTCTGGAAACTGCACGAAATCCCTATCAATAAAGCTCATAGTAAAGACCACCATCAAATCGGTTTAATCACAGCCTTAACCTGGATTGGCTTTCTTTGGCATTGGGTTTGGGTGGTCGCCGTTATTCTTGCTTTTGTGGATATGGATAAAGCCATCTTGCATCTAAGGGAAACTTGGCGTCATGGTAGCCTCGATGAAAAGCAAGCTGAAACAACATCACAATCACCAACCAAGGAGCATTCAGCATGATCGAAGGCTTGGCCGTTTGGGCACTGTTTATCTACCTGTTGCGTTTAGTTGGTATGCCGTGGAACAAAGCAACCAAAAGCTTTGCCTACTTAGGAGGTATTGGCTGGCTGATGTTTGTGTGGGTTGGTCTTATTAACTACACACCAATGGATATTTCTGGCGGTTCAGTGGTGCAATCGCCTCATATTCAGCTTCGTCCTGATTCACCGAATGTCACGGGCAAAGTGAGTAAAATTTACATTGAGCCAAACCAAACCATTCAAAAAGGGCAATTGATCTATGAGATTGATGCAACGCCTTACCAAATTGCATTTAATCAAGCCAAAATTGCCGAAAAAGCCGCCAGTGTGGCTTTGGATAGTGCCAAAGGCGATGTTGAGATTGCAAAAGCCAGTTATCAATCCATGCTGAAAGACATCACGGTATCGCAAAGTCAGCTAGCTTCTGCCCGTGAAGATTACTTGCTACAAAAGAAGATGCTGGAGCGTTATCGCGAGCAAAACCGTGTTGTGAAAAACACCATCACTCAAGCGGATATGGATAAACAAAGCACTACCGTGCAAGTGGCAAAGCAGAATTTGACCACTATCGAATCACAACTGGCGAAAAAACAAGTCGATGCCGATAAAGCAAAACTTGCGATTACTCAGGCGCAACTGACTATCACCCAGCGCGAAAACGATCTGAGCAATGCCCGCGAAACCGTGGCTAAGGCTGAGTGGGATTTAAACAGCACTCAGGTTTACGCCCCTGCCGATGGTTTTGTGACCAACTTCATTCTGCGCGAAGGGCAGCGAGTCGCCATGATGCCGCGTTTGCAAATGTACACGAACGAGAAGTACGTGCTGATGCGCGTGAACCATCAAGCGATTCGTAACATTAAAGCTGGGCAACTCGCTGAATTTGCTTCCTCGGTTTATCCGGGCAAAATTTTTTCAGCAACGGTGGAAGGCATTGTTGAAGCGACAGGAGAAGCACAAAGCAACTTGATGGGATTTGATCAAAACGTTGCCGCGACAACCGCGCAAAACCTGCGTAACAAACACCATTTTGTTCGCCTCAAAATTGCCGAGCCTGAAGGTTACGATCTTCCTGTGGGGTCAGTTGGTCTTGCTTGGGTGAGCGGTGAAAAGCCAATTTCATTTCTCGCTTTCCTTGATGTAATCCGCGGCATCATCATCCGCATGAAGTCACAACTGTATTTCTTTTACTCCATCTAACATCGCTTATTAATTTGCCATCTCAATCAAAGAGGTGGCAAATTCACCACTTCGCCACTGATTCACCTCTTTTCACTTGGCTACGCATTGTAATTACATACAATTCCGTTATGGTAATTTCTCCACTTAAGTGAGAAGCAAAATGGATTACTTAGCCTTACTACAAGAAAACTATAAATTGTTGATGACGATGATCATCATCCTTTTTTATCCGCCCATTTCGCGGGTTACTTTACGCTTATTTGAAAGCATGATTACCGGAAGAGTGGATATTCACCGCCTTAAACGTGCTCGCTGGTTGATCCGCACTTTACTGTTTTTGGTGATGCTGTTTACCACCTTAATTCTATGGGGGGTGGAGTTACGCGGCCTACTTGTCGTCGGCTCATCACTGTTTGCTTTACTTGGGGTCGGTTTATTTGCAGGCTGGTCACTACTGAGCAACGTAACGGCGTTTTTGATTTTGTTCGTCCAAAACCATTGCCGAATTGGCAGTTGGGTGCGCGTCATTGATGGGGGTAACTTCATCGAAGGTAAAATTATGGATATGGCTCTGCTCAATGTTGAACTAGAGACTCTCGATGGCAATCGTGTGCTTTATCCCAATAATTTATTTATTGTTCGTCCTGTGATTGTCTTGAAGAAGGCACCCGAGAAAACAACCAAAAAGCCAGAAAAAAAACAGCTACCTAAGGGATTGTAGATTTGACCGAATACCAAGACTTATCTCAACAAATTGAACTGATCGCCACCGCAGAAGAATCTGAGCAAACCCACCTGCTCGGAGAGATGGTAGAAAATGGCTTAGATGAAGGCTCGATAGCCCTGATTTTAGAAGCGTTTCCTGTAGAGCAACGGGTACGCTTATGGCGTAGCTTACCATTGGAAATGCATATTGATGTACTGACCGAAATGCGCGCCGAAGTGCGGATCTCGGTGATCAATGCACTGTCTGAAATTGAGTTAAAACTCACGCTAGCAAAGCTAGATAACCTTTCGCTGATCGAGTGGGAAGACTCCCTCCCCGATGACATCATCAGTGAAGCATTAAGCCTCATCAACCGCGATGAATTAGAGCTGTATGACCAAGCCAACGAGTTCGCGGATGACGAAATTGGCCACTGGGCGGATCGAAAAGTTTATACCTTACCTTTTAGCATCAGTGTTCGCCGAGCCAAAGTCCTACTGGATAAATATCACTACGAATCCCCTCAGTACATTTACCTGATCAACAAAGCCAAGAAATTCCGTGGCTTGGTGAGCTTCAGTGACGTACTGCAAGCCGAAGAAACCACTCAGCTCAAAAATCTGCGCATGGAAGAATTGGTCACGCTCAATGCTCAGCAAACTTTGTCTGATGCTGTGGATGCGCTTGAGCACACCACTTTACCTATCGTCCCTGTACTGAGTGATGATGACACGTTGATCGGTGAAATTGACTGGCACTTTGCACTCAGCGTGCAACGTGAGATGTATGAAGCACGCTTGATGGCAGGTACAGGTATGGATGAAGGCGATGACCTGTTTGCACCGGTACTCAAGAGCTCAAAAAAACGTGGGCTTTGGTTGGGTATTAACTTACTGACCGCAATTCTTGCCTCCATCACCATTGGTCTGTTTGAAGATGTCATTTCGCAAGTCGTGGCCTTAGCGGTACTGATGCCGATTGTGGCTTCCATGGGCGGCATTGCAGGTAGCCAAACCTTAACCTTGATGGTGCGCGCGATGGCGCTCAATCAAATCACCGTCGGTAACCGTTTTGCTTTGCTGAAAAATGAGCTAGGAATTGGCTCGATCAATGGCCTCGTGTGGGCGTTGATCATCGGTGGGATGGCCGCACTTTGGTTCCAGGAACCTGTTATCGGAACCACTATTGCGCTGGCCATTGTGGTTAACATTATTACCGCAGCATTGTTTGGTGTGCTGATCCCAATCATTTTGGATAAGTTCAAACTCGATCCTGCTCTCGCAGGTTCCGTTATCCTCACTACCGTGACGGATGTGGTTGGCTTTTTTGCCTTCCTCGGCACCGCCAGTTTGGTGATGATGTAGCATTCCATAGGCATAGCGTAACGGCTATGCCTTCTTTTCTAACTTTTTTCTTTCTGTCCCGATCCTCTTATTAGAGCCTCCTTGTTTGAAGTACCTCCTATTTTCGCCCTTCCGTTTTGCAATATTTGCAATTTGCAATTTGCAATCGCAGAATGCAACCAAATGAACAGCAACTCGGTAAAAATGTACGAAATTCACATAAAACAACGCATGCAAGAGTTGGCACAGATACTGCATCATTAGTAATGACCCTTAATTAAGCCGAGGGTCACCTAGCCAACTGACGTTGTTAGTGAATGAGATTGTTCACACTGTTTTATCAGCCAATCGTACCTTTTGCGATTGGCTTTTTTCTTTTCAGATTATCCTCAAATTAATCGTTGTTCCCACTCACGAATCCTTAGAATAGCTTGTGCGATAGGCTCTTGGCGTCACGCGACTCCATGCTTTAAAACGCGTACTGAAATTCGCAGCATTCGGATAGCCCACCATTTCACCAATCTGCTGGATGGGCCAATTCGATCGTGCCAACTGACGTGCAGCATATTCCATGCGCAGTCGGGTGAGATGAGCGCTCGGGCTATGGCCTAAATAATGCAGGCAAAGGCGGTGTAAATGCGCGACAGAGCAAGGCACCAACGCAGCCATGGCGCTGACGGACCATTCTTTGTGCAGCTGTTTTTGTACTCGTTCAAACATTCGATTAAGCCGAATCTGCGCACGAGGCATCTGCCGCTCTCCCGGTGTCGCCAATAACAGCTCAATTTGCTCAACGGCACGTTGTGCAACGGGCTGGCCGATCTCATCAGGCAGAATTTGCGCTCGCAGCAAGGTTTGAATGCAGGTGTACATCACATCCGCAGCTGGCGTGAATCCATAGTGGATCTGCTCGCCAAGATGATTCGGCCACTCTCGTTGTGCAGAAAGAAAAAGCCAAGCTAACTGCCAGTTTTCCTCTTCTATACCAAAGCCATTCTCCACTCCGGCAGGGATAACCATCAGTGAACCAGGTTCAAGAAGATAATGATGACCTTGGCTATTCAACCAGCCTTTTCCGCGAATCGTAAACAGCAGCATATGCTGCTTGGGAGATTTTCGATAAACATTGAAGGATTCGCGACAGGTTGCAATACCACATTGCACTATGCCGCTCTGCTCCAGCTTCAGCACGTGCTCTTGATCGATAACTTCATGCTGGGTTTTCTCTGAGATCAGATAACTTTCTTGCTTTTCATACATGATGAGATTTTAGCAATGGTTTTGGAGTTTTTTACACAATACTGCGATGACGTAGAGATCTACACTACTCACATTCATTCCAAGGAGTCAGATCACATGATTGTTCACTTTCGTCAGCTTGACCGACCATTTTGGCAAAAATTACTCCAAATCGGCTTACCGGTCTCCATGCAATCCATGTTGTTCTCGCTATTGGGTGTGGTCGATATTTTTATGGTCAGTCAGTTGGGAGAATCCGCTACCGCAGCTGTAGGTGTGGGCAATCGCATTTTCTTCTTCAATTTGATCGTGATTGTCGGCGCAAGTGGTGCGGTTAGCGTGCTCGCAGCCCAATACTTTGGTGCGGGCAATCTTAATGGCGTTCGGCGTACTCTTGCTCAATCGTGGATGATGGCGATTGTGCTGACCTTGCCCTTCGCCTTGATTTACACCTTGATGCCAGAAACCATTGTGGCTTTGGTTGCCGATGAGCCTCAATACGTTGCTCAAGCCACAGACTATTTATGGGTCACTGGCATCAGCCTGTTTTGCACTGCGTTAGTCGTACCGTTGGAAGGAGCACTACGCAGTATCGGGGAAGCGAAATTGCCTACTCGCGTGAGCATTTTTGCCATCATCGTTAACGCTACCCTTAATGCTTTGCTGATCTTTGGCCTATTCGGATTTCCAGAGCTTGGTGTATTAGGGGCGGGCTTAGGCACCACGTTATCGCGCCTGTTTCAAACCGCATTGCTGTTTGTGCTGGTAAAACGCCGTTATGCCCACCTACTCCCCAATCGAAATCATTGGCAAGAGAGTGTGCAACGCCGCCACCGCCAGCTCTATTTAACGGTGGCTTGGCCCATGCTGATCCATGACAGCGCTTGGGCTGCTGGGCTTTTAGTTTATAACGTGATTGTTGGCCAATTAGGTGTGTCGGAGTTAGCCATTATTTCGCTGCTCGCGCCCATCGAGAGTGTGTTGATCTCCGCTTTCCTTGGCTTTGCTGTCGCAGCATCGATCATTTTGGGCAATGAGATCGGCGCGCAAAACTATCAACGTGTCGAGAACACCGCGTGGTGGTATGTGATCACCAGCTGTAGCTTAGCCTTACTGCTCGCTTTGCTATGTATGGCAGCTAAGCCTTTGTTGGCGTGGGTTATCAGCCATAGTCCATTGGAAAACCATCAGTTGGCACTGAATGTTTGCCTTGTCATGGCCTTTGGCATGGTCTTTAAAGTGTTCAATATGGTTGGGATTGGTGGCGTGCTGAAAAGTGGCGGAGATATTCGTTACAGCATCTTTATTGATCTGTTTGGCCAATGGGCTGTGGGTATCCCTCTCGCTTACCTGACGGGTATAGTATGGGGATGGCCATTGCATTGGGTATTAATGATCATTTGGCTTGAAGAACTGGTCAAAATGGGACTGACTGCACAGCGGATCAGTTCAAAACGTTGGATCAATAATCTCATTGAACCGACATCTGAATTGGTTGCTTAAAAATAATAATCACCGCTAAAAATGAAGTTTTAGAGATGACAATAAAAAAGAGCACGTGAATTATCTCTTAGCACGCGCTCTTCAGATTTCAAATGAACTAAGTAAGAAACTTAAAAACGGAAGCCTAAACCAGCTGTGTAAGTCAGAGCATTTGAGTTAAATAAATGTTCGCTGTATTCAACACCACCATTCAGAACAAAACTCTGCGTTAAATTCAGCTCAATCCCAGCACCAGCCGCGAAACTACTATCTTCGAAGCCTGATGTAACAGTACTACCTGATTTACGTTCTGCTTTATAAGTGGCATAACCCAGGGTTGCATAGCCACTCATTACATCATTAAAACGATATGTTGGGCCAATATGAATACTGCCATAAGTACGATCGAAGGAATTAATTACTACTTGATTATTCACAATCGTTACTGTTGTTGATTCATTTAACGCTGTACCAGTTAAACCCACCAGTAAACCCAAACGACCAGGTTCGTAACGATATTTCAGAGCAAGCCCTTTAAGATCGTCATTCAAACCTTTGATGTCTGTCTGTGCATATCCAACACTGAAAGTATGATCTGCTGCATTCACATTAACAACTTGGAATGAAGCAGTTATTAAGGCAGCAATAGCAATAGTTTTTTTCATTATTATTTCTTCTTAAAAGATAAATTTAAAAATATAAAGATGAACTCAACGGTTCAAGCAAAACCTAAAGCAATGCATTCACACGGTCAATGATATAATGTATTTCAATTTGTTAATATTTAAAACTTCCCTTTATTTACAAAAACTTAAAATAATAAAAAATGTAAAATGAAACCCATACAATATCAATTGTATGGGTATGAAAATTTTAAATTAATGTTTAAATATCAAGCAAATTACAAAATGAAACCATCACACTTTGCCGCACAAATAAAATCATTTTTGTGTAAACCTTTAATTGAATGGCTCCACCATGTCACCGTCACTTTTCC
>JBOFIW010000355.1:0-3517 GCA_051650365.1 Vibrio sp.
AGTTTTGCATCGGTACAAGGTAAAGCTCTGGGAGAGGTGATTGACCTTAATGGTATCCCCCAAGTGATGTGGCCAGATCATTGCGTGCAAGGTACACAAGGTGCTGAATTTATTGAGGGTTTAGATGTTGCACGTATTACTCATATTATCACCAAGGGAACCCACACCGATGTGGATAGTTATAGTGGTTTCTTCGATAACCAACGTTTTCATGCAACAGGGCTAGCGGAATATCTGAGCAGCCACGGGATTTCGGATTTGTATATCGTTGGGTTGGCAACCGATTACTGTGTAAAATTTACGGCGTTGGATGCACGTTCACTCTACTTCAATACATGGGTAATTCAAGATGCTTGCCGTGGGGTTGAACTGAATGAAGGGGATTGTGATGCAGCTTGGCAGGCGATGTCAGAGGCCGGGTGCCAATTAATTAGCTCGCAACAACTATTCAAGAATTAAATGTACAGAGTATTGAAATGGCTATCCTTTCTTGTATATAGGATAGCCATAGAAGACCGAGTTAAGTCATTTTAAGTACGTTCAGCAAGGTAGGCTTGATAATCAGGGATCTCTATATCGACTTCTTGCTCCATTAATACGGATGTAAATAGGAATTTAGCACTAGCGCGGTTGGTGGCCACTGGAATATTCCACACACTGGCAATGCGTAGTAGGGCTTTTACATCAGGGTCGTGTGGCACGGCGTTAAGCGGATCCCAAAAGAAAATCAGTACATCAATTTTTCCTTCAGAAATTAATGCTCCCAGTTGCTGATCTCCACCCATCGGACCGCTGATCATACTTTTGATGGCAAGACCTGTTTCTTTGCTCAGCATATGGCCTGTTGTACCTGTTGCGTACAGAAAATGGCGCTGTAATTTTTCTTTGTTTTCTTGTACCCAACGCAGCAGCTCACCTTTGCAGTTATCGTGAGCCACAAGAGCAACGTGTTTATGTGCTGCCATGGTGCGTGTCGTTTTTTTCATTGGTACATTCCCTAGTGTTTTTTGATTAGATGCTTGATAACCAAAAATCTGCGTTTATTCAACCGCTTTTACCTGAAATACTGGCCTGTATTCGGATGGAGATAACGAATCTGCAATGATTTTTTTCTCTAAGCGAGTTGGGGTTAACGCTTCAATTTTTGGAGCTTGCTGTTTAGCGTACGGTTTGTTACGTAAAAAAGCGGCGGCTTGGTGTACAGAAAGTCGGCCTTGTTCAACCATTTGATCGGTTGGAGCGAATTCAACGCGCCCACGCAATAAGCCGCGATAAACGCCATGACTCAAATAGGTTGCGATAAGGCCGATCTGCTCGCTTTTGTTGAGCGTACGCAGCTCACTGATTGCTGCTTCTATTGCGACAGCGCTACCGACCAGATAACGAACATTTGGTACTTCCAACACTTGTTGGATTAAGTTTCGCTGTAGCTCTTTATCATTATCTGCCCATAAAGTTTCAGTAATTCGTACATCACTGTCACGAATGGCATCTTGTAGTCCTTGTAATACGGGCTTTGTCCCACCGCTTGAGGCTGGGCCTGGTAGCACCACGATATTGACTTCGCCGCTGCCTTTTGGGTGTTTACCTGCGAGGTATTCTCCGGCGTAAAAACCCATCCAGTACCAATCGACACCGACTTCACCTTTCAGATGCTCTTGTTGCTTTTCATCCAACAAGAGTTGATTCACCGTAGCAAATACGGGAACAGAGCGGCTGTATTGTGCTAAATCGTTCTGATATAGCTGTGGTGCAACTGTGCCGAGTAAGATCGCATCAGCCCCCCAACGGACACACAATGCAATCTGCTGTTGTTGCTTGTCATGGTTGGGATAGCCGCCAGCTTCCATGACGCGTAAATTGATATTGAGCTTACGTGCCTCTTCCACCATGCCATAATTGACTGACAACCAGTATGAGTCTTTAAGATGGGGATAGAGCGCACACAGTTTTTCTGCTGCGCTCACAGGTAGTGCGGAGAGCAGCAAAAGTACAGAAATCAAAGAAAATGAGTGCAAGCGCAGGTTTAACATGAGGTTATTCATTGGCGAACAGGAGTAAACACTGCACAATATAGCCCAATCCGCCACGCAGAAGAAGTCAACAAGAAGGTTTTCCCCATGCGTCTCGCTAAAGCCAGTATTGGTCGCAAGCTTTTATTCTCTTTCAGTACGATGGCATTGCTCGTACTTCTCTCTGCATTGATCGGTGTTTTAGGATTTTCTCTGGTTGCAAAAATCGAGCGTGATGTGGTGAATAATGCCATTCCATCTATGATCGAAGCTCGTCAAGTTGCAGAACTTAGCCATCAAATTATTGCCTCTGCACAAACACTCACTAGTGCTAGAAATGAGCAAGAGCACCAAGAGACTGGGCAGAAAGTGTTTACTCAGTTGGAAATCTTGCTAACCCATATTCAACAATTGGGAGAGGAAGCGTTTGATGGTGTGTTGCTTGATAGGTTAGAGCTCGACGTGCAAAACGTGATTGATAGCCTTGCCCAGCTAGGGCGGCGTGTAGAACATCGACTTTTTTTAGATAACCAACTGGCGGTTAGCGTTAAAGAAATGCGTAAATTGGCGCAAGAACTAGAACAACTAACCCGGACTCAAGTACTCAACACCAGCACCATTGCGGTAGCGAATGTTACTCATATCTATGATTTGTTGAAAAAACAGCAACAAGCACAGGTTTATCAAGCTTTAGATAATTTGGTTGAAGTGGATTTGGATCTGGCTGAACGGCTGCATGAATTACATCTTCTTGCATTCCGAGTGCTCAACGAAATTGAAGAGACGCAAACGGTCACTGATTTAGAGCGGATTCTCGCGTTAGATACCGAATTTGCAGAAAACTTGAACATCATGCAGCGGCGAGTACAAGCGGTTGAAGATCCCACACGTTCCAAGCAGATGGCTGGTTTATTACGTGAGCTAGAAAAACGTCGCCTTGTATTTGAGTTATTAAAACAACGTCACGACAATGAACAAGCTGCACAGCAATTACTGCAAGACAGCTTGACTCAGTTTGCAGGCCTGAATAAAACCGTTAATCAGTTGGTCGATGCTTCAAACCAAGTGACGACGGATGCCGTGGGTAAGCTTTCCAATACGCTTTATTATGCCCAACTCATATTGACTATATTAGGTTTGCTTGGCTTAGTGATTGCGGTATGGATTGTATGGAAGGTGGTGTATCGTTCAGTCATTCAACGGTTGGATAAACACACGGCAGCGTTGCTTTCGGTAGCAAAAGGACAATTAGAGGTTGAAGTTGTTACTCAAGGTAAAGACGAACTGGCGCAAATGGGCCAGGCGATCGCCCATGCGCGCGATACCGCTAAAGCGCTCAAGGTAGTGGCAGAAAGTGAAGTTTTAGCGAAGCGTGAGCTGCAACAGCATAAAGAACATTTAGAAGAATTAGTGGATCAACGCACTCATCAATTGAGTGATATGAACAATAAACTCAACCAAGAAGTGCTTAATCACGCTAAAGCGCGTTTTCAAGCGGAGCAGGC
>JBOFIW010000356.1:0-5442 GCA_051650365.1 Vibrio sp.
AGGTAGTCGCGAAACAGTTCGTTAGTGACCACTTGCCCGTTATCTAACGTTTTACCGTGTTGAATCCATTGCCAAATCGAAGCGCGTGAAATCTCCGCTGTCGCTGCATCTTCCATCAAACCGTAGATCGGCACACAACCGTTACCAGAAATCCATGCTTCGATGTATTGCAACGCAACGCGAATGTTGTGGCGCATGCCATGCTCGGAGCGTGGCCCATCACAAGGCGCTAAAAGATCAGCCGCGGTTATCGGGGCATCGGCTATCCTGCTTACATTGAGTTGGTTTTTGCGCTCACCAAGCACTTCGTTAAACACCGCCATTGCGGTATCCGCTAAACCGGGGTGAGCTACCCAAGTACCATCGTGGCCATTGGTGGCTTCGAGCATTTTGTCGCCGCGAATTTTTTGTAGCACTTGCTCATTGACCGCAGGATCTTTGGCTGGAATAAACGCCGCCATCCCACCCATCGCAAACGCACCGCGCTTATGACAGGTGTAAATCAACAAACGGGAATACGCATTGAGGAAAGGCTTATCCATGGTCACTACTTGGCGGTCTGGCAATACGCGATCGGGATGTTTTTTCAAGGTTTTGATGTAGCTAAAAATATAATCCCAACGCCCACAGTTCAGGCCGACAATGTGCTCTTTGAGTGAGAACAGAATCTCATCCATCTGAAATACCGCAGGCAGAGTTTCAATCAATACCGTTGCTTTGATGGTGCCTGTGTCTAAACCAAAGTAATCTTCAGTGAAATGGAATACTTCACTCCACCATTGCGCCTCTTGGTAGGCTTGCAGCTTAGGCAGGTAGAAATAAGGGCCACTGCCTTTTTTCAATAATGCGCGATGATTGTTGTAAAAATAGAGCGCAAAATCGAACAGTGAGCCGGGAATCGCCAAGCCGTTGTAAGTGACATGTTTTTCTTTGAGATGTAAGCCGCGCACGCGGCAGATGAGCACCGCAGGGTTGGCTCTCAGTTCATAGCATTTACCATTATCTGGGTTGGTGTAACTGATTGTTCCCAAAATGGCATCACGTAAGTTGATTTGACCATCGAGCACTTTGTCCCACACTGGCGACATCGAGTCTTCAAAATCCGCCATAAAGACTTTGACATTGGCGTTGAGGGCATTAATCACCATTTTGCGATCCGTTGGACCTGTGATTTCCACTCGACGATCTTGCAGATCTTTGGGAATACCGAGAATCTTCCAGCTTCCTTCACGAATATCCTTGGTTTCGGGAAGAAAATCAGGCAACTGACCTTGATCGATAAGTTTTTGTTTTTGTTCACGTAAGGCCAACAACTCATCGACTCGCGAGGCAAAACGCTCACAGAGATGATGTAAAAAAGTTTGGGCTTCAACAGGGAAAATCGCTTGATGTTCGGGCGAAAGGGTACCCACCACATCAAGCTTGCCTTGGGGCGTTTTTGCTGCAGTTGATTGTTGAGTTAATTCGGCAGTATTGGTTGACATAAATTCCTTCCTTGAAACGCTCACCAAAAATCATTTGTAACTTTAAAACAACAAAACTCAGTTGCTCACTTTGCATCTCTCTATACATAAAAGTCACCTAAAGAAACTCTATTTGCAAGAAGCAAGGCACTAGACATAAGTCTTAATAACACCAATAAACCTTAACTCACAAAGCCTTTTCACGAAAGGACAAAAGTTAATCAAGCGTTAAATTCAAAGTTTTCTTCGGTTACAGAAATAGCATTAGAAACAGCCCAGAAAGTGTAATTAATTACGAAATTAAATTACACACAAATTGAGGTAGAAAAAGGTCGTCAAACGGATGTTTAAATTATTAGACATAACTAAAAGGCCAGTTTTTATTGGGCTAGAGAAGAGGAATTAGAAGGTGATTTAAACAGTATTGAAACCAGAATGTGTAAAATTGACATTGTGAATATTTACAATTTTATGAAAGCCCCACCAATTTTAATTTGTGAAATTTCACAATTAAAAAATTACTAACCACAGAAAATGCTAAAAAGCACGCCATATACGGCGTGCTTTCACTAGTAACTAAACACTTTGAATGTACGACCAATCGCTAAAGCAGCTCAGAAACCACTTGAGATAATTGTTCAAAAGTGTGCATCCGAGAGGAACTTGGTCGCCAAACCAAGCCAATTTCCCGATACGCTTTTTGACCAGGAGGATCGACAACGACTAAATTCTGATTATCCAGCAAGCCGTGATCAATCGCCATTTGTGGGATAAAAGTTGTACCTAAACCGTTGGCCACCATTTGTACCAAGGTGTGCAAGCTGGTAGCGGTAAATGGGTTTATTTTCTCTTTATCGGTTAACTTGCAGGCCGATACCGCATGCTCGGTAAGGCAATGCTCATTCTCAAGCAAAAAGACCGATTCATCGGGCAAATCATCATATTTGATTGGGACGCGAATTCGATCAGCCTGATGACGGCTGATCACCATGCGAAACGGATCATGTCCAACAATACGCTTTTCCATATTGCCGATTTCAACCGGCAGCGCCAGAATCAACACATCCAACTCACCACTGCGCAGTGCCGAAAGTAAATTGCTAGTGGTATCTTCACGCAACAGTAGGTGCAGTTTGGGATAGCGTTGGTTGATCTCTTGCACTAAATCACCAAGTAAAAAAGGCGCTATAGTGGGAATGCAACCCAAGCGAAGTTGTCCTTCCATTCCATCGCCTTGGCAAAGCTTACCAAGCTCGACCAAATCTTGGCCTTTAGCCAATAACTCACGCCCATGCTTGACCACCAACTCTCCAGCCCGTGTAAAGACCAACGGGCTCTTCTTATCCTGCTTTTCATATAATGGGCAGCCAATCAACTCTTCAAGGTTTTGAATACCTTTGCTCAGCGTTGATTGACTGACAAAACAGCGCTCGGCTGCCTCACTAAAATGACGCGTTTCATACAACGTCACTAAATAGGATAATTGTTTTAGACTCGGCCACTTACTCATGTTTTTATCAGTACCTTAGGTCAAACTTGCTTCACAACTAACGCTTCTCATATTTATCGCTTTTTTCGATTAACTCAATCTATTTAATTCGCTTTTTTCGATCCTACAATCTGTACTATAGTTTGTCCCGTTCAAATACGGACTGAGCCGTGAATCGAAATCACGTCTTAGCAATTACCATACTTCTTAGGAGCAAAATAATGGTACTAGTTGGTCGCAAAGCCCCTGATTTTACTGCTGCAGCTGTTCTGGGTAACGGTGAAATCGTTGAAAACTTCAACTTCGCTGAGTTTACAAAAGGTAAGAAAGCCGTTGTTTTCTTCTACCCACTAGACTTCACTTTCGTTTGCCCATCTGAGCTGATTGCATTCGACAACCGTTACGAAGACTTCATCGCAAAAGGCGTAGAAGTGATCGGTGTGTCTATCGACTCTCAGTTCTCTCACAACGCATGGCGTAACACTGCTGTTGAAAACGGCGGTATCGGTCAAGTGAAATACCCACTGGTTGCAGACGTTAAACACGAAATCTGTAAAGCTTACGATGTAGAGCACCCAGAAGCTGGCGTTGCTTTCCGTGGTTCATTCCTGATCGACGAAGCGGGTATGGTTCGCCACCAAGTGGTTAACGATCTACCACTAGGTCGTAACATCGACGAAATGCTGCGTATGGTTGATGCACTGAACTTCCACCAAACTCACGGCGAAGTGTGCCCAGCACAATGGGAAGCAGGTAAAGCAGGTATGGAAGCATCACCAAAAGGCGTTGCAGCATTCCTGTCTCAACACTCTTCAGACCTGAAAAAATAAGATTCTTAACCCCGCGCTCAACACGGGTGGTTGGAAAAAATAAAGCGAAAACGCTACGCCAATCAGTTAAGAAGTAAAGTCTTCAAAAGCCCAAAGCACCGCTTTGGGCTTTTTTATTCTTTCTACACTTTGTGCCTAAACGACTTGGTATTTCTGGTTAGTGGCAAGTGAAATCCTGCATAAGCATAGACTATCTATGTGATAGAGGGTAGTAAAGGTAACCGACACCTCTATGTCATCAATTAGGAAAAGGGTTAAATAGGTAATCCGAGTCCTAAACTTTACCCCTATTCTTACTCATCCATTGTGATTTCAGCTGCTATGATGATTACCCTTTCCTTCATCAAACCGGAGTTAACCTGATGAATTATCAAGTTGAAGTCTGCATCGACAATATCGAATCCTTGCATAACGCCATTGCCGGAGGCGCAACCCGCATTGAGCTCTGCTCTTCACTCGCCTTAGGCGGTTTAACGCCAAGTAGCGGACTCATGCACAGTGCAGGCAAACTGTCATCCATTCCGGTTTATGCAATGATCCGCCCAAGAGAGGGGGATTTCTTCTATCACGCTGATGACCTAGTCATTATGGAACAGGATATTCATGCCGCTCACCAAGCGAATTTACAAGGCGTGGTCTTAGGCATGTTAACTCCCGATGGAAAAGTCGATGTGACACGCTGTAAACCCTTAATTGAGCTTGCCCACTCACTTGGTTTAGGGGTGACGTTCCACCGCGCTTTTGATCATTGCGCCCATCCGGAACAAGCGTTAGAAGAGATTATTGCTCTGGGTTGTGAGCGTGTTTTAACCTCTGGACTAGCACGTAGCGCCTATTTAGGCATTGAACGCTTAGCTCAACTGGTTCAACAAAGTGCAGGCCGAATTTCCATCATGGCGGGGGCCGGTGTTAACGCACAGAATGTGGCAGAAATTGCTTTAGACACCGGAGTACAAGAACTGCATTTGTCCGCCAAAACCACCCGCTCAAGTCTGATGCAGTTCATTCGCTCAGAGAGCAAAATGGGAGCTAATGACTGTGATGATTTTATTATTCCAGTTACCAGCACTAAAGCTCTCCAACAAACGGTACAAGCTCTCAACTCCATTCACTCAAACTGAACTTAGCAATTCTCACTGCTATGCTTAGCTCTTCAAAGGAGAAGTAGGGATGACGAAAATGGATAAAAAAGTCTACGAGCATGAATTAGAACAGCTGCAAGTGGAGTTGGTGAAACTACAAGAATGGGTAAAACAAGAAAAACTCAAAGTTGTTGTGATCTTCGAAGGGCGCGATGCAGCAGGCAAAGGAGGGGTAATCAAGACCATCACGGAGAAACTCAATCACCGTGTTTGCCGAGTCGCCGCCCTACCAGCCCCGACTGAAAAAGAGAAAACCCAGTGGTATTTTCAACGCTATGTCGCTCATTTACCTGCTGGCGGTGAAATTGTACTGTTTGATCGCAGTTGGTATAACCGCGCAGGGGTTGAAAAAGTCATGGGCTTTTGTAGTGAGGAAGAGCATCAAGAGTTTTTACGCTCCTGCCCTGAATTTGAACGCATGCTACAACGCTCTGGGATCATTGTGCTCAAATACTGGTTTTCAGTTTCCGATGAGGAACAAGAAAAACGCTTTATTGAACGGATCAACACGCCACTCA
>JBOFIW010000357.1:0-1616 GCA_051650365.1 Vibrio sp.
GCGAGCTGATTTTCTGGTAACGCTTTCAACTGCTCAATTTTTTTAAAACCTGCGGCGTAAGCCTGATCTTGAGTGTCATAGACGCCTGCGTTCAATGAGCGTTCTTTATAAGTCGTTTCAATACCAGCAAAAGCTCCTGTACTGATAGCTAGGGAGGTAAGTCCTAAGATGATCTTTTTCATTTCTCTATCCTTCTATTTATTCGCAAGCCATGTATTTCCACTAAGGGAATCGTGTATTGGGATACACGTTTTCATCCTAACGTTTGCTGTGTAAAGAGTCCGTCAGGTCGGGTAAAGCTTTCGAAAAAGTGCGGTTGAGTTTCTTGATATAAATTGAGTTCCTAGTGGTTTTATTGACACAGTTAATCTTTAACCATTACTTAACCTGCTCCAAATATAGAATTTGAAGTGCCTCGAAGGCTTAAGGTAAGCAGTAAAAGTTGCAGGTGGATGCTGGAAAGTAGTCGGCAAATTGACCATTTTCCTGCTTTCTTTATGCGGAAATTGACACGCTATTTTGGGGTTATTGCTAGCTTTTGTTAGCCATTTGTAAACAAGAATGGCGAATCACAATAGTCAGAACGAATAAGGAATAACCATGAAATACGGATTAAAAATCAGTGCGCTAGGCTCAGTTATGCTCGGGGTTTTGGCTGCACCGCAGGTACAAGCGCATGGCTGGGTGGAGCTCCCAAGTGCAAGGCAAAATACCTGTTACCTTGATGGCGGTTTTTGGGATAACACCATTCCAAATCAAGCTTGTCAGGCGGCCTATGATATTTCCGGCGCTTTTCCGTTTGTGCAGCGCAATGAAGTGTCGGCCAATGTGCAGAAGTATCGAGATATGGCCGCGGTTAAAGCGGTGGTGAAAGATGGTGAGCTCTGTTCGGCGGGCGATAAAGCCAAAGCGGGTTTGAATGTACCTTCTGCCCATTGGCAAAAAACCGGAATCACCCTAGATGCCAATGGTCAAATTGAGGTCGTGTTCCATGCGGCAACGCCTCACAATCCCTCGTATTGGCAATTTTATTTAAGTAAAGCGAATTATGATCACACCAAGCCACTGACGTGGAATGACTTGGAATTGGTGGGCAGTGCGGACGATGTGGCCGTAGGAAGTGATAAGAAATACCGTTTCAAAGTCACCTTGCCACAAGATCGCAGTGGCGATGCCATTCTTTACACGCGCTGGCAGCGGGTAGATGCGGGTGGTGAAGGTTTCTACAACTGTAGTGACATCACCTTTGGCGGCTCTACTACGCCACCAGATCCGACGAACCCTACCGATCCGGTTAAGCTCACCGCGTTGGGTTACTACGTACCGCAAGGGTTTGGCCCTGTTGCAGCTGGAGATAGTGTTCGCTTGCGAACATTTGATGCGACAGGTATGGAAACGACAGATATTGCCTTGCCAATCAGTACCAACAATTTGGAGACTTGGCCAGCCGAGTTGGCGGGTCAGTTCAATCAACTGAAAAACGGCGAATGGTTTATCGGTATTTGGCACCAAGAGATGAACCATTACATGTTTGATACGCAAAATCTGTACGCCAACCAAGTCTTTGCGCCAAACAGTAACCTCACTTATCGTTTATCGCTGACGAAGGGAGAGAC
>JBOFIW010000358.1:0-6690 GCA_051650365.1 Vibrio sp.
GGTGTCCACGGTAGCTTGTCTTTATTTTGCGAGGCTGCCCAACCTAAACCAGCGCGGGTTTTCACATCAATAGGGTTAACACTCGCAAAAGCAACTTTCACTAAGACCTCCCCCGCTTTAGGCATTGGGATCGGTGAAGTGTGTATAGTTAACACCTCCGGTGTTCCAAATTGGGGAATGACGATCTGTTTGTTTTCCATTTCCACTATCCCTATCGTGTGAATAAAAAGGGATGCCGAAGCATCCCTTTGAATATATACCAATTTCTTTTAAGTCGTTAACTTTGCATTGTGGTTTTGAGCATAAGATAACCAATCGAACTTTAACCCACTAAAGCTAACAATACCCCAGCTGCAACTGCTGATCCTAAAACCCCTGCTACGTTTGGCCCCATAGCATGCATCAACAAGAAGTTTTGTGGGTTCGCCTCCAAACCGACTTTGTTGACAACTCGAGCCGCCATCGGAACGGCAGAAACCCCAGCAGCACCAATTAGTGGGTTGATATCTTCTTTGGAAAATTTGTTAAGAATTTTCGCCATGATTACCCCACCAGCAGTACCAATACTGAATGCTGCCGCACCAAGCGCAAGAATACCTAGCGTTTCCACATTTAGGAATTGCTCCGCTTGTAATTTAGACCCAACACCAAGCCCAAGAAAGATGGTCACAATGTTGATCAGCTCGTTTTGTGCGGTTTTTGACAAACGATCCACCACTCCCGATTCACGCATCAAATTCCCCAAACAGAACATTCCCACCAAAGGTGTTGCTGCTGGCAAAAACAGGATAGTCATCAAAAGTACCACCAATGGAAAAACGATCTTCTCCGTTTTTCCAACATGGCGTAGTTGAGCCATTTTGATTTTTCGCTCTTCCGGAGTAGTTAACGCTTTCATTATTGGTGGTTGAATGATCGGCACCAGCGCCATGTAGCTATACGCCGCCACCGCAATCGCTCCTAACAGATCTGGCGATAAACGACTAGCAAGGAAAATGGCTGTAGGACCATCCGCCCCGCCGATAATGGCAATGGATGAGGCATCCGCCATGGTAAATTCCATGCCTGGTACAAAGTTCAGCAAAATCGCGCCAAATAGAGTGGCGAAAATGCCTAGCTGAGCCGCAGCTCCTAACCACAAGGTTTTCGGGTTAGCGATCAACGCACCAAAATCAGTCATTGCTCCTACCCCCATAAAAATCAGCAGTGGGAACACACCGGTCTCAATACCTACGTGATAAACGTAATACAGCAAACCACCAGGTTCGGTAAAACCTGCATTGGGGATATTCGCTAGTACAGCACCGAAACCAATCGGCAATAGAAGCAGAGGTTCAAAGCCTTTACGAATAGCCAAAAACAGCAGCAAACAGCCCACCAAGATCATAATGATCTGTCCAAGCTCAAAGTTGGCAATACCCGTTTCCGACCATAAGGTGATCAATCCGTCCATGATTTTCCCTTACGCCAAGCTTAACAGTGATGCGCCAACTCGAACGCTGTCACCTTCTTTCACATGCAATTCATGGACAACCCCACCACGCGCAGCACGGATTTCAGTTTCCATCTTCATCGCTTCCAAAACAATCAGCACATCCCCTTCCGCAACTTCAGTGCCTTGCTCAACTTCAATTTTGAAAATGGTGCCTGCTAATGGCGCAGCAACCACTTCTGCTGATTGAGAATTTATAGCTGCGACAGCTTGGGGGACTGCTTTATGTGCTGTTGGCACAACGGATGTCAGTTGACCTTGTGGACCAACCTCAACGTCATATACGACACCATCCACTTTCACACTGTAAGTCTCAATACCTGCTACTGTTTGAACTACAACTGGAACAGGTGCAGGTTCTTTACCTGGAGCAGGCTCAAACGCATCTGGGTTATGGCGATTTTTCAGGAATTTCAGGCCAACTTGTGGGAACAGCGCATAAGTCAGAACATCGTCTACCTGCGCGTCCGCTAAGGTGATCTTTTCCGCTTGCGTTTTTTCAAGCAATTCTTTGGTCAAAAGCTCCAATTCCGCTTGCAATAAATCCGCAGGACGGCAAGTAATCGCTTGTGCCCCCTCTAACACTCGCGCTTGCAACTCGGCATTCACACTGGCAGGAGTCGCGCCATATTCCCCTTTCAGCACTCCGGCGGTTTCTTTGGTGATGCTTTTATATCGCTCACCCGTTAAAACATTTATGACCGCTTGAGAACCGACAATCTGGGAAGTTGGCGTCACTAATGGGATAAAACCTAGGTCTTGGCGTACACGTGGGATCTCTTCCAACACTTCATCAATGCGATGGGCTGCGCCTTGCTCTTTCAACTGACTTTCCATATTGGTCAGCATCCCACCAGGCACTTGCGCGATCAGGATCCGCGAATCAACACCTTTTAATTGACCTTCAAACTTCGCGTATTTCTTGCGTACTTCACGGAAATACGCCGCAATAGGCTCTAACTGTTCAAGTTTAAGCTGAGTATCACGAGGCGTGCCTTGTAACATTGCAACCACAGTTTCTGTTGGCGTATGGCCATACGTTTGGCTCATCGACGAAATCGCCGTATCAAGGATATCAATCCCCGCTTCAACCGCTTTAACTGCTGTTGCCGTAGAGAGTCCAGTTGTCGCATGGCAATGCAGAGCGAGAGGTACCGCACAAGATTCTTTAATACGCGTGATTAATTCTTCTGCTTCGTACGGTTTTAGTAGCCCGGACATATCCTTGATACACAAGGAGTGACAGCCAAGATCTTCCAAACGTTTTGCCAAGTCGACCCAAGTCTGCGTATTGTGCACCGGACTCGTGGTATAAGAGAGCGTGCCTTGCGCATGTGCTCCTACATCAGTCGTCGCTTTTACCGCTTTTTCAAAATTGCGCACATCGTTCATCGCATCAAAAATACGGAACACATCCATACCATTAGCGTGGGCACGCTCGACAAACTTTTCGACCACATCATCGGCGTAATGGCGATAACCTAGCAAATTTTGTCCGCGCAGTAACATTTGCATCGGGGTACTGGGCATTGCTTTTTTCAAAGCGCGTAGACGTTCCCACGGGTCTTCGCCAAGGAAACGAATGCAGGCATCAAATGTAGCGCCCCCCCAAGTTTCCAAAGACCAGTAACCAACCTTATCCAATTCTGCGGCAATCGGCAGCATATCTTCAATACGCATACGCGTAGCAAAGAGTGATTGATGGGCGTCACGAAGGACCACATCTGTAATTGCGAGTGGTTTAGACATGCTCATTAACTCCTTTTAATCCTTATAATCCAGACTTACTGTTTCACGGCTGCTGTACGGTACTGATGCACCGCTGCAGAAATGGCTGCCACGACTTGTGGGCTCATGGAATCAGTTGCTGGTTGAATTTTTTGACTTTTCTTGAGCGTTGCAGCCGCCTCAGGTACCTCTTGAGGTATCACACGGGACATTAGCCGAACGAGATAAACGAGAAGAGTAAGAAATAGGAATACCACAGCCATTCCGGTGACCATCAGAGTGGCGGCATCCATAAGTAGACTTCCAATATGTGTCATGTTGCTTCCTTTGCGTGTCATCCTGACATTCTTCATGCGACGCACAATTTTTGTTCATCTCACAGAAGAACAAGGATTATCTCGACTGAACAATAATTGTCAATTTGGTTACAAGCACTCTTTTAGGTCGAACACAAACTGGAACAATAAATCACCAGTTCAAACTATCTCAAAAGCTCAAGAACAACAAAAAGAGGCTACTTTTTCATCAGTTTCAATTAAGTTACAGCGAAAAAAGAGTAAAAATTGCGAGGAAGTTAATATAGCGGCAAATATTCTTAGAAAAACAACAAGTTGTAAATCAAGAGTAAACATTATGATCAATAGATGTAAAAAAGCCCCACATTCTCATGCAGGGCTTAGAAATATGGCGCGCTCGAGAGGATTCGAACCTCTGACCGCCTGGTTCGTAGCCAGGTACTCTATCCAGCTGAGCTACGAGCGCGCAATGTTTAATGGTTCGATACCGAAAACTCAGTATCAGGGCATTACCCTTCTCTCTTAACGAGATAAGAGTGGCGCGTCCGAGAGGATTCGAACCTCTGACCGCCTGGTTCGTAGCCAGGTACTCTATCCAGCTGAGCTACGGACGCGCAGGCTTTGATTGCTTTCACAATCAACTCCCGAAACTTCAGGAGTTTTAAATAATGGCGCGCTCGAGAGGATTCGAACCTCTGACCGCCTGGTTCGTAGCCAGGTACTCTATCCAGCTGAGCTACGAGCGCGCAGGTTGTGAACTATATCACAAATATTTTCTTCTAGAACAAAAAAATTGACCATAGGCCAATAAATGGCGGTGAGGGAGGGATTCGAACCCTCGATACGGCTATAAACCGTATACTCCCTTAGCAGGGGAGCGCCTTCAGCCTCTCGGCCACCTCACCACTTTCATATTCTATAAGAATATGGCGCGTCCGAGAGGATTCGAACCTCTGACCGCCTGGTTCGTAGCCAGGTACTCTATCCAGCTGAGCTACGGACGCGCTGTGGTTTATCGAAATAAGCATTGCAAGAAATGGCGGTGAAGGAGGGATTCGAACCCTCGATACGGCTATAAACCGTATACTCCCTTAGCAGGGGAGCGCCTTCAGCCTCTCGGCCACCTCACCGTCTTGCGGAGGCACATATTACGATTTACCAAAAATATGTCAAACACTTTCTTGGAGAAAACTGGGCAAAACAGCTCAACCGTTGGCAAATTAACCAAAGCGATGAGAATTTGCACTTTATAAATAAAAACACGGGGATAAACAAAAAGGTCGGCATTAACAGCCGACCTTTCTTCGATAATCAGTAGTTGCCTGACGCAACACCACCATTACCTTTTTCAGCTTGAATGCGCATGTAGATTTCTTCACGGTGCACAGACACTTCTTTTGGTGCATTCACACCGATACGGACCTGGTTACCTTTTACGCCCAATACTGTCACGGTCACTTCGTCACCGATCATCAGGGTTTCGCCAACACGGCGAGTCAAAATAAGCATTCTTAGCTCCTTGAGTAATCTCTGTATTTTTTTGCAACCACACTATTATCCATCAAAAGTCATGACATCGTAAACTCTCAATGGAGCCCGTTTAACCTAAAAAGGTTTGTTTTACACCAAACTCTTGAGTGATCGTCGATGCCACATAGGTGTCGTGCAAAATATTAGCAGCACGATCCACATGTGCAGGATCCAACATTAACATAGATGATTGCTCTGAGGCCGAGACATAACGCACATCGATGCCATGTTCAGCTAAGGTTGTCCGAGCGTGAGTCACGAGAGCTCCAGCTTGTAAACCGACTTTAGTGATCAGGCTTATTGATTCTGAACCACGGATTTTATCAGCGCAAACCAATTCTAGCTTAGCATAAGCATCTCGCTTAATGACCAGTGCACTATTTTCAGGCTCTGCCAGTGTAGTGCAGACTTCCACACCGAGCATTTGGCACTGCTTGATAGTGCTAGCCAGAGATTCACTTGCAACCATAACCAAAGTCATCTCCCTTTGAATTGCGATGCCACAAACGGCGTGGGTAACGGCATCGCCCTTAATGAGACTACCTTGATTCAGTTCAAACGTTGACAGTACACGCAGTGGAACAGAATGTTTCCAAGCATACTGCACACAAGGCAAATGTAATACTTTCGCGCCTTTTCGCGCCATCTCTTCCATAGATGGAAAGTCAATCACATCCAGCTTACGTGCGGTAGGCACAACTCTTGGGTCACAAGTGTATACACCATCAACATCGGTAAAAATCTGACACTCATCCGCTTTTAGCGCACCCGCCAATGCTACCGCACTGGTATCTGAGCCACCACGGCCCAAAGTGGTGATATCCCCATTTTCATTAATCCCCTGAAAACCGGCGACTATCACAATAAAATCTTGATCCAGTAGCTCGGTAATCGTTCGAGTATCAATATGTTTAATCGTTGCGTCATTGTGTTGATTATCCGTCACAATTTTCGCTTGAGCTCCGGTTAGTGAGCGGGCTGCATAGCCCATTTTATGCAGTGTCATCGCCACCAAGGCCATCGACACCTGCTCACCAGCAGAGAGCAAAACATCAAGTTCTCTAGCATTTGGCACACTGTCGACTTGTTGAGCTAAACTCACCAGTCGATTGGTTTCTCCTGCCATGGCAGAAACTACCACAACAACTTGATTGCCATCATTCTTCGCCTTAATGATGTGTTCAGCTACGGTTTGCATTCTTTCAATTGAACCCACCGAAGTTCCGCCGAACTTTTGCACGATAAGGGGCTTTTTCACCAGTATTCACCTTCCCAAGACCAAAGTCTCATCGGGATCAAAGTGCTCTGACATTCCTGTCGGACAACATTTGATCGTTACTAAAATAAAACCAAGCAACTAATTGGCTTAATCTATTTCCGGGCCAATTAAACCACTTGGTTTGCTCGATAAAATTATGCTCAATCAAAAAACATTGATTGAGCATAAAGTATTTATCGCAGTTATAGACGCTCGGAAATCCAAGCGTCAACAGACTCTAAAGCCGATGGCAGAGCTTGAGCATCTGTCCCTCCAGCTTGAGCCATATCAGGGCGACCACCGCCTTTACCACCGACTTGCAAGGCAACCATGTTCACCAATTCACCCGCTTTGACTTTGCTGGTTAAATCGTTGGTCACACCAGC
>JBOFIW010000359.1:0-1294 GCA_051650365.1 Vibrio sp.
AGAAATTCTCACTGGTACTGGGTGCCGCTGAACGTGGATTTATTTATGGCGACAATCAAGTTGCCCTGATCTGTGAAAGCGATTTACTGGGCGATCGGGTGATTCAACGTCGCCGTAAGAAAGATCGCAAAACCGTCACTAACAGCGATGCGGTGATCCGCAACCTCGCCGAGCTCAAACCGGGGCAACCCGTTGTGCATATCGATCACGGGATTGGCCGCTACTTAGGGCTACAAACTCTCGAAGCAGGTGGTATGGTTAGCGAATACGTCATGCTGGAGTATCAAAACGAAGCCAAACTGTATGTGCCAGTATCCTCACTCAACCTGATCAGCCGCTACTCAGGTGGTGCAGAAGAAGCAGCCCAATTACATAAACTGGGTGGCGAGGCATGGGTAAAAGCCCGCCGTAAGGCCGCCGAAAAAGTACGTGATGTCGCGGCAGAGCTATTGGATGTGTACGCTAAGCGCGAAATCAAACCGGGTTTTAAATTCCATCTCGACCGCGAACAATACGCCACCTTCAAAGCCACCTTCCCATTTGAAGAAACTGATGACCAAGCGATGGCGATCAACGCTGTGCTGTCGGACATGTGCCAACCCAAAGCCATGGATCGTTTGGTGTGTGGTGATGTGGGCTTTGGTAAAACGGAAGTGGCGATGCGCGCCGCATTTGCCGCAACCGATAATGGCAAACAAGTGGCGGTATTAGTCCCTACAACTCTACTGGCGCAACAACATTTCGAGAATTTCCGCGACCGATTTGCCAACTTGCCGATCCGCGTCGAAGTGCTCTCTCGCTTTAAATCCGCTAAAGAGCAGAAACTCATCCTACAAGATGTGGCGGACGGTAAAGTCGATATTCTGGTCGGTACCCATAAACTGCTGTCGAGTGAAATTCGTTTTGCTGATCTTGGCTTGTTGATTGTCGATGAAGAACACCGTTTCGGGGTTCGTCAAAAAGAGAAAGTCAAAGCAATGCGTGCGGATGTCGACATCCTCACACTCACTGCAACGCCGATTCCGCGCACACTGAATATGGCGATGAGTGGCATGCGCGATCTCTCCATCATCGCGACACCACCAGCACGTCGATTAGCGATCAAAACCTTTGTGCGCCAAAGTGAGGACAGCGTGATCCGTGAAGCGGTGCTGCGTGAAATCATGCGTGGTGGTCAGGTGTACTTCCTGCACAATCAGGTCGAAACCATCGACAAAGTGGCTGCGGATTTAGAAAAACTGGTTCCAGAAGCACGCGTTACCGTGGCTCACGGGCAGATGCGCGAGCGTGAACT
>JBOFIW010000360.1:0-1808 GCA_051650365.1 Vibrio sp.
GCTCTCGTTCATTGAGAATTTCATCAAAATCTGGTTTTCCTGCGCCAGGATATGTGAAAAAATGTTGATATTGCGAGCATATTCAAAGGATTGGTATGAACGAAATCATCACCCAGCTACAATTTTCAGCCACTATCACAGGCCCAATCTGTCTGATGCTCTGCTTAGGCGTACTCTTTAAGCGCATCAATCTGATCAATGAAAATTTCATTGAAGTCGCTTCACGGATTGTCTTTCAAGTAACATTACCGGCTATGCTGTTTTTAAGTATTGTCAGCTCTAAGCACGACTTTTCCTCTAGTATGTCACTGGTGTTGTATAGCTTAATCGCCAATGTTCTTTTCTTTATCTTTACTTTATTTAGCACTCGTAAACTCATTAACAAACCGAACGATTGGGGAGTCATTGCTCAAGGTGGGTTCCGTGCCAATACCGCTATTATTGGTTTAGCTTATGTGGCGAATACCTACGGCAATGCTGGAGTCGCTTTAGCGGCTATTTATGTGGCCTCTACCACTGTTTTATTTAATATTCAGGCAGTGATAGCCCTGACACCCAGAGGGGAAAACAATGGCTGGCAAGCGGGCAAGATGATGTTTAAGACATTAACCAAAAACCCGTTGATCATTGCCATTTTTCTCGGTGTTATTTGTTATATGGCCAGTGTCCCTATCCCACAGGTTGTCACTGATGCAGGCCAATACTTTGCCAATATGACCTTACCTTTAGCGCTACTTTGTACTGGCGGCTCTCTTAATTTGAACTCTTTAAAAGAGGATCGAAACTCAGCTTGGTTTGCAACAGGTTACAAGCTCATTCTCTCCCCCTTGCTCATCACTGCTGGTGCGTGGCTCCTTGGATTCCGAGGTTTAGATCTCGGACTACTTTTTTTGATGACTTCTGCGCCAACAGCAGCAGCGAGCTATGTCATGGCACGAGCGATGGGAGGAAATGCCACTCTTGCCGCCAATATTATTGCCCTGACCACCGTGTTTTCACTGTTTACCTGTACGCTTGGTATTTTTCTGCTTTCTAGTTTTGGCGTGATCTAATCACCACAGGTGAGCACTGGATCGCAAATTCTCTCTTAGGGTTAAGAGCAAAGGTAAAAAGAGACATAAATCAATAGAATTGAGATTTGAATGGCGTATGGTCAGCTTTTTCAATTTGCCGAGTGTCGTTATGTCAAACCATCAAAAGATCGCCAGCCTTGAGCTTGGGCGAGTGATCGCCATGCTGGCAATTATTGCTTTGCATTGCCAACTTTTTACCACTTATTGGCTCACCGATGAAGAACCATGGGTGGCCTACTTATTTAACCAATCCACCCGTTTTGCTGTCCCATTGTTTTTCCTTATTTCGGGCTATTTGATCCAACCCAAACTCAGCCAGAACCCAATACAAACCTTGCGTAATTACTGCTCTCCATTACTGAGGATATGGGTAATTTGGAGTGTGATTAGCCTATTGATGCCCTTCAATCTCGAAGTGGTGGTTAATCAAGGCTACCTCGCTGAGCGTTCAGGTTATTGGGGATTTTTGCTACAACACCCACTTAACTCACTGTTTGAAGGCGGGCTTGTACACCTTTGGTTTTTACCCGCACTGATGATTGCGGTCGCCATCATGGCACTGTTGATCCGCCAACAAAAAACACATTGGATGCTACCGATTGCCATCGGGTTATACATCTACGGTGAATTTGCAGGTAGCAGCGCAGTCGTCACTGGCATGAGCGCACCCATTTATACCCGTAACGGCCCGTTTTTCAGCACTTTGTTTGTAGTGGTAGGTTATCTGATTCGTGA
>JBOFIW010000361.1:0-2000 GCA_051650365.1 Vibrio sp.
TGTTTATTTCGGTGCTTAATGCGATGAAACATCGCGAGAGTATTTCGATTGGTGGATTAAAAATGGCCTTAATCGGGCGTATTCCAGGCTCGATTGTGGGTGGTTTGCTGCTGATGTGGATTTCTACTCAGGCGTTGGCGCTGTGGCTTGGCTTGTTGGTGCTGTTTGCGGTAGCGGTAAGTTTACTGCCGCTGCGTATTGAACCGAACCCAACTCGAATGGGGATTGCGGGATTTTTCTCCGGCGTATTTGGTACCAGCAGTGGCATCGGCGGTCCTCCTATGGCGCTATTGCTTCAGCATCAAGAAGCCAATCAATTGCGTGGTAATTTGTCTGCTTTTTTTGTGTTTAGCTCGATCATCTCTTTGATGGTGCAGTGGCCGACGGGGTTTTTAACGTGGCACCATGTGTTACTGACTTTGCCGCTGATCCCCGCTGCTTGGTTAGGTTACGCGTTGGCACGTAAAACCACTCACTCGTTGCCGAAAGAAAAAATCCGTTTTGCGGCGCTGGTGCTTTGTTTGGTGAGTGGTGCGACCGCGGTGTGGCATGGGTTTTTCTAATTATTCATTTCCTGTTCATGGTCGCTGAATTAGCGTTAGGCGCATGAAACATCTTCAACAACGTGAGGTAACCTAATGTTAAGAACACTAGGCAACATTATTTGGTTTTTATGCGGCGGCGTAGTGATGGGATTGGCTTGGTGGCTATTTGGCGTGCTAGCGTTTATCAGCATCATTGGCATTCCGTGGGGACGTGCTTGCTTCGTAATGGGGAATTTCTCATTTTGGCCGTTTGGTTATGAAGCCATTTCCCGTGATGAATTGACTGATCAAACCGACATTGGCACCAGCGGTTTTGGTGTATTAGGCAATATTATTTGGTTTATCTTGGCCGGTTTTTGGTTGGCGGTGGGGCATATTTTGTCTGCAGTGGCCTGTTTTATCACCATCATCGGTATTCCGTTTGCGTTGCAGCATTTAAAACTGGCGGTGATTTCACTGGCGCCGATTGGTAAAACCGTAGTGCCGATTGAAGAAGCCGCGCGTGCGCGTTATCGCGCTCGTTAATACGCTTTAATGCCGAACTCACGCAATTTTGCGGGCAAAATGTCATCCAGTTGCGTGATCTCATGAGGCTGGATCTCAATGAGTGCTAACCCGTGTGCTTGATAAAGTGCGCGGGTTTTTTGTTGCTCACTCGGGGCTATTTCACCTTCGTCTGTACCCCAAAATTGCAAATACACCTTGCCGCTTGGCAGATAAAAATCACTGGTCACTTCCTCTTCGATAGGAAGTGGGCGCTGATAAGCGTGTACCACACCAGCCAGATACAGCCAGTTATCAATTAGCAGTTCACCCGTTGAACGGACATAGTGCCCATCTAAAGTGCGGTGTTTGGCGGCAAATTTCTGACGAAAGCTGGAATAAGATTTATCGGTCGCGTGAGCCTGTGCTTCTTGGCCGAGAAACTCCACCACGGATTGACGTAAGTGGCGGTTACGCAGTATCGCTTCATGCCAAACTGCAAACCCATTGCCTGAGCTTTTTTCTTCACGCTGTTGGGCTCCGGCACGCAGGCCACTTTCAGTGGCATGCCAACCAGCTTCGCTACGCGCTATCCAGCCTAATTCACTGAATAACTGATTCATTTTCTTCGGGTTTAATTTGAAATATTCCCCGACTTGCGTGGCGGTGAGTGTTTGACCGGAGGTGGCGTGTAAGTCGATCAGCAAATTCTCAGGCCAGACAATAAAACGCCCATACTTAGGGTGCTGGGCATACTCACCACCAAACTTGGTGCCGAGATCGGTCAATATCCACTGCTCATCATGGCGATGGATATAACCCGCTGTTTTCAAATCTTGAAACAGCTGTTTGGCATCTTGCTGGCGCTTTTTTGCCAAGGCGGAGGTGGAAAGTTTGTCGGCCATGCTGAAATTCCTCTGTGTCTGCGCTCCATTCAAGCATAAGGCGAGGAAGGGACTCAATGCCGATCGG
>JBOFIW010000362.1:0-4479 GCA_051650365.1 Vibrio sp.
CAACGCTTAAGCCACAACTTGCCGGAAAACTGGCTACTCGCTCGAATTGTCGGCTCAGAATTTGTTCTCACCGCTCAACATAAACGATCCAAATCAGAAACCCAAAAAGTCATTGATCGGGTGATACAAGCTTGCACTCAACCTTTTAACACCAATAATTTAGACATCACACTACAATGTCATTTAGGTGTCGCATTAGCGCCCATGGATGCCACGGATTCCCTAAGCTTCATCCAGAGAGCGAGCTCTGCCATGAGCTGGGCGAAGAAAGAGGGTCAGCAAGCCTCGTTTTTCAATATTGCGGCCCAAAAAGCAACAGAAGAACAATTACAACTCGAGTCACATCTACTACACGCGCTACGCCTCGGCGAACTCGCCGTGCACTTTCAGCCTATTGTTGATTTAAAACAAGACGGAAAAGTAATTGGTGCTGAAGCTTTGTTGCGTTGGCATAATCCACACCTCGGAGATATCGCCCCAGATCGTTTTATCCCTTTAGCGGAAAGTAACGGTCAGATTATCGAAATGGGCTATTTTGTTCTCCATCAAGCCCTTAAAAATGCTGCCGAGTGGTGTAAGCAGACAACGACACCATTCAAAATCGCTATCAACATCTCACCCATTCAGTTTCGTGAACATCGCTTTGTTGAATACCTAAAAGACATAATGACACTCTATCAATTGCCCCCTGGCACCATTGAACTTGAACTGACAGAAGGGATTTTATTGGAGGATGAACACTATGCACAAAGCGCCTTAGCTCAACTTCAACAGCAAGGGATCAGTATTTCACTCGATGATTTTGGTACTGGCTACTCCTCATTGAGTTATCTGCAGAAATACTCTTTTGATACATTAAAAATTGATCGTAGTTTCATCAGCCAACTTGAGTACAACGAACCCAACCGAGAGTTAACACGTGCGATTATTGCAATGGCACGCAAACTGAAAATGGCGGTCATTGCAGAAGGGATAGAAAAAAACTACCAAGAAGATTTTGTGCGAACTGAAGGGTGTAACTTCGCTCAAGGTTATTTATACGGAAAAGCAATGTCTGCGGAGGCATTTACCCAATTATTACGTTAAGCCGAGAATGCGCAAAAACACCGTTAGCTAACTTCAAGCCGATTTGGCTATTCAGCTGCGGAGTGAGTTTGGTTAGACTGTCACCACTTATGTGACTGGATGTACTCAAATGAAACAACTGCTCGACTTTATCCCGCTTATTATCTTTTTTGTCTTATACAAATTTTATGACATCTACGTGGCAACCGGTGCCTTGATCGTTGCCACGGCGGTGCAAGTGATCATCACTTATGCCATGTACAAAAAAGTAGAAAAAATGCAGCTCATCACCTTTGTCATGGTGGCTCTGCTTGGAGGTATGACGCTCGCACTGCACGATGACAACTTCATTAAATGGAAGGTGACCATCGTCTACATCGTTTTTGCTCTAGGCTTAACCATCAGCCATCTCATGGGTAAATCTGCCATCAAAAGTATGCTAGGCAAAGAGCTAAGCTTACCCGAAACAGTATGGTCAACCATAACTTGGGCATGGGTTGCATTTTTCAGCCTCTGCGCCGCACTCAACCTGTACATTGCTTACCACCTCCCTCTCGATGTGTGGGTAAACTTTAAAGTATTTGGATTGCTTGCTGCGACACTGTTCTTTACTCTGCTGACGGGGGCTTACATCTATAAACACCTTCCCAAAGAACAAAAAGAGAAACACCAATAAAGGCTACAGGTTGCAAAGGGGTGATCCCTTGGCTCATTTGTGGTTATAATCCGCCCCCTAAATCCACAGCGACCGTAATCGGTCGCTGTTTTGTTTGCTGTGGATATCCAAATGAATCAAATCGTTAATTCTCCTAAAGGCCAACTTCTACTGCGCACCTTGGCAATGCCCGCCGACACCAACGCCAATGGCGATATTTTCGGCGGCTGGATCATGTCACAACTCGACTTAGCGGGCGGCATTCTTGCTAAAGAGATCTCTTGCGGTCGCATCGTTACTGTTTCCGTGTCCAGTATTACTTTTAAAAAACCGGTCAAAGTTGGCGATGTGGTATGCTGCTACGGCGAATGTACTAAGATTGGTCGAACTTCCATGTCGATCAATCTCGAAGTATGGGTAAAACCGGTCAAAGAAGATGGGATTGGTGATCGCTTCCAAGTTTGTGAGGCCACCTTTAATTACGTAGCAATTGATGCAAATGGTCGCCCAAGAGCGATATCCTCGGGTAGCTGATCACAGAAATTGTGCACTCAGGCTTTTTTTCATCATTGAGTTGAGTACATTAAGATCTTTGCCTTCACGGACTTAATAAGGATAACAATTATGTGGTATATCATCTTTTCTCAAGATGTTGAGAATTCGCTAGAAAAACGCATGAGCGTGCGACCTAAGCATCTTGAACGTCTGCAAACTCTGCAAGATGAAGGCCGCTTACTCACTGCCGGCCCTAATCCAGCCATTGATAATGAAAATCCAGGAGATGCAGGGTTTACAGGTTCAGTAGTGATTGCTGAATTTTCCTCCTTCGATGCGGCACAAACATGGGCAAATGCAGATCCTTATGTCGCGGCGGGTGTTTATGCCAGCGTGATTGTTAAACCTTTCAAAAAAGTATTCTGATATGAAAAAAATGGTCCTGAGCAGCTTAATTGCCGCCACTTTACTCCTTGTGGGTTGTAGTTCTGGTTCAATGGAAAAACAACGCAACCTTGAGCTGCTGGCAGGCAATCGAGCGAGTTTGCTCTCCACGGAATTGCCTCTCGAATTTGGCCCTCTGAATATCCTACGCGCAACAGCAAATGGCAGCAGTATTGAGTTAATGATGGTGTACAACACCGATGCTCAGAATGCCAAGCCCACCGACCAAGTACTTAAAAACGCAGTTAAGAGTTTCTGCAACAGCAAAGATATTCGCTCAAACTTGGATGTAGGGATCAGCTACCGAATCAAAATGCGTAATACGCGTGGTCAGTTGATGGTTGATCAATTGGTCACAAAAGAGAGCTGTACACAAGGTTAAGCTGGTCTGGAGTCATCAAGATCTCTAAGATTCACTGTCCAAAAGAACAAAGGCCTCATAGAGGCCTTTATATTCACGGCATACTCAAACCACTGAACATGGCAGCTTCAATTTACGATTGCCATTCATTGCGCAGAGTTTTCGCCGCATTCACCATATTGATAAGCGCTGCTTCCACTTCTGGCCAGTTACGGGTTTTTAGACCACAGTCAGGGTTCACCCACAAACGTTGTGCTGGGATTTTTTCTGCCGCTTTACGCAGCAAATCTTCAATCCATGCTTGCGCTGGAATGTTAGGCGAGTGAATGTCGTACACACCTGGGCCAATTTCGTTCGGGTAGTTAAACTCTTCAAACGCCTTGAGCAATTCCATGTTTGAACGTGATGTTTCAATCGTGATCACATCTGCATCCAGTGCCGCGACCGATTCGATGATCTCGTTGAATTCGCTGTAACACATATGAGTGTGGATTTGCGTTTCAGGATGCGCGCTACCAGCGGAAATCTTAAACGCTTGTACAGCCCAATCTAAGTAAGTTTGATGATCGCGTTTTTTCAGTGGTAAACCTTCACGAATCGCAGGCTCATCGATCTGAATGATATTGATACCCGCATCTTGCAAATCCGCCACTTCATCACGCAATGCCAACGCCAACTGCTGAGCAATCTCTTGGCGGCTGATGTCTTCACGTGGGAAGGTCCAGCACAGAATGGTCACAGGCCCCGTCAACATCCCTTTCATCTGCTTAGAGGTCAGAGATTGCGCGTAAGTTGACCACTCCACCGTAATTGGTTTTTCACGTTCGATATCCGCAACCACAATTGCCGGTTTTACACAGCGTGAACCGTAGCTCTGTACCCAACCAAATTGCGTGGTCTGGAAACCTGCGAGGTTCTCCGCAAAGTATTCCACCATGTCGTTACGTTCCGCTTCACCGTGTACCAGCACATCTAGCCCTAGTGCTTCTTGGCGTTTCACCGCATCCGCTATATGGCCTTTCAAGACTTGCACATAATCTTGCTCGCTCAGTTTGCCTTGGCGATACGCGCTACGCTCAGTACGGATCTCACCCGTTTGTGGGAAAGAGCCGATGGTTGTGGTCGGTAAGAAAGGCAGACCCAACACTTCCGCTTGGTGATGAGCACGCTCAATATAAGGGGCACTACGTTCCGCCAACGCAGCAGTGATATTGTTGATGCGCGTTTGTACTGATGCCTTGTTCACGATGTGAGAAGACTTACGCGCAACAATTGGCTGGCTATAGGTATCACAAGCCAGAATCGCCGCCGCATCCCCTTCCAATGCACGCCCCAACAAGGCAACTTCAGTCACTTTCTGCTTAGCAAACGCAAACCAACTGCGTGTTTCTGCACTCAGATCACCTTCCAGATCCAGATCGACTGGACTATGCAGCAGTGAACATGAACTCGCCACCCA
>JBOFIW010000363.1:0-2753 GCA_051650365.1 Vibrio sp.
GCTTCAAAGCCTAACTCTTCGAGTTCGGTTTTAATGTTATGGATACCCAAACGATGGGCGAGGGGAGCGTAGATTTCTAAGGTCTCACGGGCAATGCGGCGTTTTTTATCCGGACGCAGTGCACCGAGTGTACGCATGTTATGCGTGCGGTCGGCCAGTTTGATCAGGATAACGCGAATATCCTGCACCATGGCCAGCACCATTTTGCGAAAATTTTCCGCTTGAGCTTCTTTACGATCGCGAAATTTTAGCTTATCGAGCTTAGAAACCCCATCCACCAATTCAGCGACTGAGTTGCCAAAATGGGCATCTAAGTCTTCTTTGGTGACATCACAATCTTCAATCACATCATGCAGTAATGCCGCTTGTAGCGTTTCCAAGTCGAGACGCATCTCAGCCAAGATCCGAGCCACAGCAACAGGGTGGATGATATAAGGTTCGCCGCTTGAGCGGGTTTGCCCTTCATGGGCATCTCTGGCTACCACATAAGATTGGCGCAGAGCCTCTATTTGAGGCTCTGTGAGGTATTCTTGGGCAACGTCTTTTAGACTATCGAATAGATACAAATTTCAGGCCCGGCGGGTTAAATCGCGATTGGTGATTAACGGTTGTGCATGATGCTGCTAACTGCAGCCAGCTCTGCCGCTTCTTGCTCTTGTTGCTCTTGACGCTCACGCGCATCCAGAACATCTTTCGTGATCAGCCCTTCTTCGATTTCGCGTAGAGCGATAACCGTTGGCTTATCGTTCTCTTCCGGCACTAGAGCATCTTTACCGCCAGATTGCATTTGACGAGCGCGGCGAGCCGCAACCAATACTAGGTCGAAACGGTTGCCAATTTTTTCAACAGCGTCTTGAACTGTTACGCGTGCCATGAGAACTCCAAAATTTAGTTAACTGATAAGTTGAATGACGAGAAAGTATACAGCCTAACCTGTTGAGATTCTAGCAACGGGCTGAGCTTATAACCCACGTTGGCGGATTAATCCGCCAACAGAGCAGAAAGCATAGAGCTATATTTAGCAGCTTGCTTGTCCTGCTTCAATCTTTCTGCACGAATGATGGCTTTGAAATCCATTAATGCAACATCAAAATCATCATTAATAATGACGTAATCGTATTCGCGGTAATGGGAAATTTCTGATTTTGCCTCACCCATGCGTTTAGCAATGACCGCTTCGCTGTCTTGGCCGCGCGTATTTAAGCGGCGTTCCAGCTCTTCTTTGGAAGGCGGCAGGATAAAGATGCTTTTCGCTTCTGGCATTTGGGTGCGGATTTGACGCGCGCCTTGCCAGTCAATATCGAGAAACACATCAATCCCTTTATTGAGTGTGTTTTCAATCCATACCCGTGAAGTGCCGTAGTAGTTACCAAACACTTCGGCGTATTCGAGGAATTCTTCTTTGCCGATCAGCTCTTCAAAGTGCTCTTTTTCGACAAAATGGTAATGAACGCCATCTTGTTCACCGGGGCGCATACCACGTGTGGTATGTGAGACCGACACTTTCATTGCATAGGTTGGGTTTTGCTCCAACAGGGCTGCAATTAAGCTCGATTTGCCTGCGCCACTGGGTGCAGAAACGATATAAAGAGTACCTTTGCCCATCAATTCGGTTCCACTTAGGTTGGGATTGAGTCTTTGCCTTAGCTGGCAATGATTTAAAGATAGCACTGGCTGGATCCAGATTGGATGATTTTTCAGCCAGAAAAATGGAGGCGAAGAGTAGCACGATCTACCGGATCTTCTCAAGCTCTGCTGCAGCTTGCTCGCTAAAGTTGCTTGGCAAAAAGATCATTAATGAATGGAAAATGGCATCATTATTTGTTCAAAAAATACCCTTGCACCTAATAACGTTTGGGATATAATCGCCGCCCTTGTGAATTGGCCGTTGGTCAACCACGTAAAATTTGAGCCGGAAGCGTGCTTCCAATTTGGGTTCCCTCGCCCCCAAACCAAACTAAAAAGGTACAGTATGAATCACTTTACCCCTGCGCAGCAGCGCAAAGCCCTTGGCTATCTTGTTTTGTTTCACCTCGTGATCATTGCGTCGAGCAATTATCTGGTGCAAATCCCGTTTACCATTTTCGGTTTCCACACTACGTGGGGCGCTTTTACTTTTCCGTTTATCTTTTTAGCGACCGATCTCACCGTACGTATTTTTGGTGCTGGCTTAGCGCGTAAAATCATTTTTCTAGTGATGCTCCCTGCATTGGCGGTCTCTTACTTGCTTTCGGTGGTGTTTTTTGAGGGCCAATACCAAGGTTTAGCGCCGCTGAGTGAGTTCAATTTGTTTGTCGCGCGGATTGCGATTGCGAGTTTTATGGCATATCTGCTTGGGCAGATCATGGATGTACACGTGTTTAACCGTCTGCGTCAAATGAAACAGTGGTGGGTGGCACCAACCTGTTCGACTCTGTTTGGTAATGCACTCGATACCATCGCTTTCTTCTCGATCGCTTTCTACCAAAGCAGCGATCCGTTTATGGCTGAGCATTGGACGGAAATCGCTTTAGTCGATTACACCTTCAAGCTGATCATTAGCTTAGGTCTGTTTGTGCCTATGTATGGTGTATTGCTCAACTACCTGATCAAAAAGCTGACTGCGGTAAACCCAAATTTTGCAGTGGCGAGCGCTAAAGCATAGTGAAATTTAAGGCTCCAGCAACACACTCATTTTATGAGCGCGTTACTCAGGAGAGGCGAGGAAAAAGAAAAGCCCGAGCAGTTGTCTCGGGCTTTTTGCTAGTAGAATC
>JBOFIW010000364.1:0-9623 GCA_051650365.1 Vibrio sp.
TATCGACGACCGCCAATTTTACCTCTTATGCCGGTAATGGTTTCACGTTAGACGATCAAGCTGCGTTAGCGGATATTGCAGAGAAAACCGCGAAAGAGCGTGGGATTTCGGTACTGATTTCCAATCACGATACCACTCATACTCGACGCTTGTATCGTGGTGCACAGCTCAATGTGGTCAAAGCTAATCGTACTATCAGCCGCAACGGGGCGGGTCGTAACAAAGTGGATGAGCTACTGGCACTGTTCATCCCTCCACTTCAACACGAACAGTGATCTTGTAGGCTAAACGGGGGATTTTACTGTTTAGCCGCAAGCAGTGCGCTAGGATCTCATCCCGAGCTTAGGTAGAATGGCGGCCACATTGTGTTCAGCTCGCATTCCATTCCACATGAGGTCGGTATGAAAGATTTTCTCATTGCTCCATCCATTCTCTCCGCAGATTTTGCTCGTTTAGGTGAAGACGTTGCCAAGGTGCTGGCCGCTGGCGCGGATGTGGTGCATTTCGATGTGATGGACAACCACTACGTACCGAACCTGACGTTTGGTGCGCCGATTTGTAAAGCCCTTCGTGATTACGGTATTACGGCGCCCATTGATGTGCATTTGATGGTGAAACCGGTTGATCGCATTATTCCAGACTTTGCCAAAGCCGGTGCTTCCATGATCACTTTCCATGTTGAAGCATCAGAGCACGTGGACCGTACTTTACAGCTCATTAAAGAGTGTGGCTGTCAGGCGGGCGTGGTACTGAACCCAGCGACGCCTCTACATCATCTGGATTACATCATGGATAAAGTTGATTTAATTTTGCTGATGTCGGTGAACCCAGGCTTTGGTGGACAATCTTTCATTCCACATACCTTAGATAAACTGCGCGCGGTGCGTGAACGCATTAAGCAAAGTGGTCGTCCAATTCGTTTGGAAATTGATGGTGGCGTGAAAGTGGAGAATATTCGTGAAATCGCCGAAGCGGGCGCGGATATGTTTGTTGCAGGTTCTGCCATTTTTGGTCAGCCAGATTACCAAGCGGTAATTGAGCAGATGCGTACTGAACTGGCGAAAGCCAAGATGTAATCTGATTTAGGATCTTGTTTTGAAATCCATAAAATTAATTGCTTTTGATTTGGATGGTACGCTGCTCGATAGCGTGCCGGATTTAGCGGTAGCAGCGGATCAAGCTGCGCGTGCGGTGGGTTACCCTGCGGTGAGTGAAGCGCAAGTGCGTGATTATGTCGGTAACGGTGCTGATGTGTTGATTGCGCGAGCACTGAGCCAAAGCTTAACGATCAATTCAGAATTAAGTGCTGAACTGCGTGCACAAGCGCGTCACCTGTTTGATGAGTTTTATGAACAAACAGGCCACCAGTTGAGCCACCTTTACGCCAATGTGAAGACGACCCTTGCTGAGCTGCATCAAGCCGGTTTTATTCTGGCACTTGTGACCAATAAACCTTCTAAGTTTGTACCAGACGTTCTAAAGCAACATGGCATCGCGCACTTTTTCAGTGATGTGATTGGCGGTGATACTTTTCCCAATAAGAAGCCAGATCCGATGGCGCTGAATTGGTTATTAGAGAAGCATCAGTTGAACGCTGAGCAAATGTTGATGGTCGGGGATTCTAAAAACGACATTTTGGCGGCGAAAAATGCCGGGTGTTACTCCTTCGGTTTAACCTATGGCTACAACCACGGCGAACCGATTGCCAATGCGGAGCCAGACTTCGTTTCTGATGACATTGGTACTCTGCTTGAAGTGGTGCTCGTTTCGGCGTAAAAGTTGCCGTTCGCACTAGTAAAATACTCGTTAATGAGTACACTGCTTGAACCGCGCCGACTCCGTGCGCGGTTTTGTCACTTTGTTTTGTGTAATTTCAATTTCATTCAAGGAAATCAAACCCATGAGCAAACCCATTGTATTGAGTGGTGTTCAACCGTCAGGTGAACTAAGTATCGGTAACTACTTGGGTGCTCTACGTCAATGGCAACAGATGCAAGATGACTATGACTGCCAGTACTGTGTTGTGGATTTGCATGCGATTACGGTTCGCCAAGAACCGAAAGCACTGCATGAAGCGACATTAGATGCTTTGGCCATCTGTCTCGCGGTTGGCGTTGATCCGAAAAAGAGCACGCTATTTGTTCAGTCACACGTACCTGAGCATGCTCAACTCGGTTGGGTTTTGAACTGTTATACACAGATGGGTGAACTCAGTCGTATGACTCAGTTTAAAGACAAATCCGCTCGTTACGCCAACGATGTCAACGCGGGTTTGTTTGGTTATCCGGTACTGATGGCGGCCGATATTCTGTTGTATGGTGCACACCAAGTACCGGTGGGCAGCGACCAGAAACAACATCTGGAGCTGGCACGCGATATCGCGACCCGTTTCAATAATATCTACAGCCCAGAACAGCCGATTTTTACGATTCCTGAGCCTTATATTCCAACGGTGAATGCGCGTGTAATGAGTCTGCAAGATGCGACAAAGAAAATGTCGAAATCAGACGATAACCGCAAAAACGTGATCACCTTGCTGGAAGACCCTAAATCGATCATCAAGAAGATCAATAAAGCGCAGACCGATGCCGAAACACCACCGCGTATCGCCTACGATGTCGAAAACAAAGCGGGTATCGCGAACCTGATGGGACTCTACTCTGCTGCGACAGGGAAAACCTTCGCCGAAATCGAAGCTCAGTACGCTGGCGTAGAAATGTACGGCCCATTTAAGAAAGATGTGGGTGAGGCGATTGTTGCTATGCTTGAGCCTGTTCAGGCGGAATATCATCGTATTCGTAATGATCGTGAATACCTGAACAGCGTAATGCGTGATGGTGCAGAAAAAGCCTCGGAAAAAGCACTGCAAACCCTGAAAAAAGTGTATGCAGCCGTTGGTTTTGTCGCTCGTCCTTAAGGTGTAAAAACACAAGTGTTTTAGTAGGCCCTAGCAATTGCTAGGGCTTTTTTTTGATGGTTTTGGGATAACGCTGATTGTCATTTGTGCTTCATCTTCTTGTTGCAAAGCTCGCTTACTTTACTTGTTGAAACTTTGCGATGCCTTCAAGTATTTGCTCTATTGATGAGATTGACGTCTCGATATGAATGTTGAATGTTTCCGTGTTGCATGAAAAACGGCAACACTCATCGCGCAAAGTGGCTTTACTAACTCAAACAGAGACTCAACATACCCTGTTTGCTCATTGGCAATAAAGCAGGGAGGATAAGGTGCAGCATGGAAATGAGATTAACTCCGAACTTAACTCGCTCGACTTTGGCTCTGGCTATTGGCGTTGGCTTAGTTACGCCAACCTACGCTGACGTATTCATTTCCCAGTACGTTGAAGGCAGCAGCTTCAATAAAGCAATTGAAATTGCCAATACGTCCGATCAAGCCGTCAGCCTCAGTGGCTATCAGCTAGCTATGTCGACTAACGGCAGCGGCACGTGGGATAAAACTTTACCGCTCGATGGACAAGTAATTGCATCACATGATGTGCTGGTGATTGCCCATGGCAGTGCCAGCAGTGCGATTCTTGCGACCGCTGATATCACCAATAATACGGTGGTTAACTTCAACGGTAATGATCCGGTCGCGTTGCTCAACAGCGATGGCAGTGTGCATGACGTGGTCGGCAGCATGGGCGGGGCAGATTTCGCGAAAGACAATACGCTCGCCAGAACTACACTCACCCCAAGCGCCACTTACCAAGCTTTCGATTGGGCATCGCAAGGCAAAGACAATATTGATGGGCTTGGCGCACTGGATACCAGCACACCACCGAGTGCATTCAATTGTACGGTTGATGGTGCAGAACCAAGCTTTACGACTATCCAGCAAATTCAAGGTGAAGGCAGCACATCACCCTATATTCAAGGCTACCCTTACATCACCAATGAAGAGTTCTTCGTGAAAGGCGTTGTGAGTGCAGTAACCACAGGACTCACCAAAGGCTTTTATCTTCAAGCTCTGGAAGATGATTACAACCCGAATACCTCTGAGGGTCTGTTTGTCTTCACTAACCAAAGCAGTTCTGATCTCGCGACGGGCGATGTGGTGTGCGTAAAAGGCAAAGTGCAGGAGTATTACAACCTGACGCAGCTAAAAGCGGAAAACAACCAGTGGGTGAAACAAGGCCAGCAAGCCGCACCACAAGCGCAAGCTATTGAGCTCCTGCCTTCGGATGAACACTTTGCCCAGACGTTAGAGCGCTACGAAGGCATGTTGGTGAAAACAACGCCCGAGCTGGATATGCGTGTGACTCGTACTTTTGGCTATGACTATGCTTCGCGCCGTAACAATATGGTGCTGGCGCAAGGTCGCATTAATATGCAGCCAAACCAACAACATCCTGCGGGTTCAGAGCAAGCTCAGCAGCAGAAGCAGGATAACGCACAGCGACGCTTGTTTGTGGAATCGGATGTCAAAGCACCTGATGGTCAAATTCCGTATTACCCAACGTTTGGTCGCACGGATGTGGATCAAGATGGCTCAACCGAAGATTACCTGCGTATTGATGACACGGTTTCAGGTCTTGAAGGGGTATTGAGCTACAGCTATAACGAATACCGCCTCATTGCGACGAGCACCATCTCGGCAGAAAATTTGGTGCATAACGCACCGCGTGAAGCTAAGCCAGATATGGATGAAGGCGATCTGCGCATCGCAACCTTCAACGTTCTTAACTACTTCAACTCGCCATTTGGTGGTGATGCTAACCAGCATGGTGGCAACCGTGGTGCAAGCAACCTTGCCGAGTTTGAAGTACAGCAAGCTAAGATTGTGAATGCGATTGTCCGTTTGGATGCCGATATCGTCGGCTTAATGGAAATTGAGAACAACGGCTTTGGTGAAGGTTCTGCAATTGCACAGTTGGTTAACCAGCTCAACAGCCAAATAGCGGATAAGAAAAAACATTACCGCTTTGTGGCGATTGATTCTAATGGTGATGGCAAAACCGATGCCGCGGATTCACTGGGCACTGATGTGATCACAACAGGTGTCATCTACCGCGATAAAGTGGTGAAGTTGGCGAAAAATCGTGTCATCCCAATGCCAAGTCAGCAAGCACCAGAAGTGGTGGATGCGAACGGTAAAGTGATTGAAGATGGTAAGAACTACCAGCGTGATACCTTAGCTCCGACCTTTAAAGTGAAAGGCGGTAACGAGAAAATCACCGTCGCGGTGAATCACCTTAAATCTAAAGGTTCAGCCTGTTGGGAGGATGCAGCTCCGGTTGAGCAAGGCGGACAAGGTGGCCAAGATTTGGATTACCAAGGCGCTTGTGAGAACTTCCGTGTGGCTGCGGCAGTCGCGTTGGGTGATGCGCTCAGCAAAATTGATGGGCACAAAGTCATCCTTGGCGATATGAACTCATACGGCATGGAAGATCCTATGCTGGTGCTGACTGACTACACGCCAGAAAAATACGGCAAAACCATTCGCGCAGCACGCAATACCTACATTGCCGGTGTGGAGCAGTTTGGAGATGCTGGCGCAGAGATCAAACACAGTTACGGTTATCTCAACGCAGTTGCGATGAAGCACCCAGATAGCTGGAGCTACTCATTTAATGATGAAGTCGGCGCGCTGGATCATCTGTTGGTTAGCCCAAGCCTTAAAACCAAGGTGGTGGATGCGACCGATTGGCACATCAATGGTGCGGAATCGACGCTATTTGACTACAACGATGAGTTCAAAGGCAACTTGCCGAAATACAAGGATCAGTTCCGCGCCTCGGATCATGATCCAGCAGTACTGGAGCTTAATATCTACGGTGGCTCACTAGGTTTAGGCACATTACTTGGCCTATTCGGTCTTGGAATGTGGCGTCGCCGTCGCTAGCTAGAAAGTGACATTATCAATAAACAAAAGGCTAGCTTGCGCTAGCCTTTTTACTTTCTGAGTTTATGGCATCAACTTACTGCGCTTCGTGCAGTACGCTGCCCCACAGGTCGTATTCATCGGCGTGTTCGATGACAACATTAACCAGATCACCCGGTTTCAGGTTAGTTTCACCATTGAGGTAAACCAAGCCATCAATTTCCGGTGCATCGGCGTAAGTACGGCCAATCGCGCCTTCTTCATCGACTTCATCAACCAGCACTTGCATGGTGCTGCCGATGCGCTTTTGCAGTTTGGCGGCGCTGATCTCTTGCTGCACCAGCATAAAGCGTTCGAAACGATCTTGTTTCACGTCTTCTGGGATCTGATCTTCAATCTCATTCGCTGCTGCGCCTTCAACGGGTGAATACTTAAAGCAGCCCACGCGATCGAGCTGAGCTTCTTTTAGCCAATCCAGCAGGATTTGGAAATCCTCTTCGGTTTCGCCTGGGAAGCCCACGATAAAGGTTGAGCGGATCACGAGTTCTGGGCAGATCTCACGCCATTTTTTGATGCGCTCTAAAGTGCGCTCAGCTTGGCCAGGACGCTTCATCATTTTCAGAACACGAGGGCTGGCATGTTGGAATGGAATATCCAAGTAAGGCAGCACTTTTCCTTCCGCCATCAATGGGATGATTTCATCCACATGTGGATAAGGGTAAACGTAGTGCAGACGAACCCAAATGCCCATTTTGCCCAGTTCTTCGCTCAGTGCCTTGATGTTATGGCGTACAGGAGAACCGTTAGCGAAACCTAAGCTGTGTTTGGTATCCACACCGTAAGCACTGGTATCTTGGCTGATCACGAGCAGCTCTTTCACGCCGGCGTTTTTCAGGCGTTCCGCTTCACCAATAATTTCACCCACTGGGCGGCTGACTAAGTCGCCACGCATGGATGGGATGATGCAGAAAGTGCAACGATGGTTACAGCCTTCAGAAATTTTCAGGTAGGCGTAATGCTTTGGTGTTAGTTTTACCCCGTGATCCGGCACTAGGCTGGTAAACGGGTTATGTGCTGGTTTTGGCGCGAATTGGTGTACATGCTCCAACACGTTTTGATAAGCGTGCGGGCCTGTAATACCGAGTACATTCGGGTGCACTTGGCGAATTTCATCTTCGCGAGCACCTAGGCAGCCAGTCACAATTACTTTGCCGTTCTCTTTCAACGCTTCGCCAATGGTATCCAGAGACTCTTGTACCGCACTGTCGATAAAACCACAGGTGTTGACGATAACCACATCAGAATCGTGGTAGCTGTTGACGATCTCATAACCTTCGGTACGCAGTTGGGTCAGAATGCGTTCTGAATCCACTAAGTTTTTCGGGCAACCTAACGAAACAAAACCAATCTTGTTGCCAGTGGTTTGGTTGCTTTGGCTTTGCTCTGCGATGGTTTTTTTCGCCGTCTCTAGAGTTGTGGTTTGATTTGGCGTAAAAGTCTGAACTGTCATTGCTCTGTGTGCTACCTAATTATGGTTTATTCGCCCGCAGATTCGATGTTGCAAACGCAGGCAACAGAGAACGTGAGCGGGGTCTAAAAAGTCGGCGAATTATAACTGACAAGAAAAAATTGAATAGAGGTGAAGCAGAAAAAATGAACAAAAAGTGGACAAAGAAGACGAGCTAGCAAAGGGTTAGTTATCGGCAGGGGAGCTGTTGTGGCATCATGAAGAGGTTTCCATTGAAACTGTGGGCGAGATTCGTAGAATGCCACTGATTTCTCGTCACCAAGAAGGGTGCTTATGCTACTCATGATCGATAACTACGATTCATTCACCTACAACCTGTACCAATACTTTTGTGAGTTAGGGGCGCAGGTGAAAGTAGTGCGCAATGATGAAATCGATCTGGATGGGATCCGCGCTCTAGCACCGACACATTTGGTGATTTCTCCTGGGCCATGTACGCCTAATGAAGCGGGGATCTCACTCGCGGCGATTGAAGCGTTTGCAGGACAACTACCCATCCTTGGTGTTTGTTTAGGGCACCAAGCTATCGCCCAAGCGTTTGGTGGGCAAGTGGTGCGCGCTCGCCAAGTGATGCATGGAAAAACCTCTCCTATTCGCCATACAGGGCAAGGGTTATTTAGCGGATTGAATAACCCGCTAACGGTGACGCGTTATCACTCATTGGTGGTGAAAAATGAAACTCTGCCAGAGTGCTTTGAGTTGACCGCATGGACAGAGCTCAGTGATGGCAGTATTGACGAAATCATGGGTTTCCAACATAAAACCTTAGCCCTTGACGCTGTGCAGTTTCACCCTGAGTCGATAAAGACTGAACAAGGCCATCAGTTGCTGGCGAATTTTTTAAACCGCTCTTAATGCCCAAAACGATGCGCGAACTGTGCCGATCGCTCTGACTACGATCACTTTTTTCGCTTTCTATCAAACATTTATCTACAAGCTATCATTTTTCAAGCTTATTCATAGAGGATTGTGCTACCCGCGCCATGCCTTGATTTTGCAGCCTCTTTGCTTCATTTCCTATCACTCCATAAAAATAGCTTCATAAATAATCTTTTTTATTGCATAAATAGTCGTTCATGGTGTGGGGTTTATTTTACTTGCCTGCGCATACGAGATCTTTCACCATTGAAATGGTTAAATAAATGTAAATACAATGCTGCAAATGCTTTAAGTAAATACATAATCTAACACAGATGCATTTTGTGGAAGATTTGCTTATCTCTAGGCTTGCGGTATCAAGAGGGAATGGGGAATGACAGTGGAAATGAGTGTGAATCGGGGTTCGTTTGATGAGGTGATGGTGCCTTGTTACAACCCGATGGAGTTTATTCCGGTAAAAGGTTTTGGTTCACGGATTTGGGATCAGCAAGGTCATGAGTACATTGATTTCGCTGGTGGGATTGCGGTGAGTTGTTTGGGGCATTGCCACCCTGTGATGGTCCAAGCATTGACCACCCAAGCCAATAAGCTGTGGCATTTAAGTAACGTAATGACTAACGAACCAGCCCTGCGTTTGGCAAAAAAACTCACCCAAGTGAGTTTTGCCGAAAAGGTCTTTTTTGCCAACTCAGGTGCGGAAGCGAATGAAGCTGCGCTCAAGCTAGCCCGCCGTTATGCAGTCGATGTGTATGGTCCTGAGAAATCCGAGATTATTGCCTTTAACCAAGGTTTCCACGGTCGTACTTTCTTTACAGTCTCTGTGGGTGGCCAAGCGACGTATTCGGATGGCTTTGGCCCTAAACCGGGCGACATTGTTCACCTGCCATATAACGATTTGGCTGCACTGCAAGCGAAGATCTCCGATCGCACTTGTGCTGTGATGATGGAACCGCTGCAAGGTGAAGGCGGAATTGTTTCTCCGAGTGCCGAATTTGTACAAGCGGTGCGCGAGTTGTGTGACAAGCACAATGCGCTACTGATTTTTGATGAAGTGCAGACGGGGAACGGTCGTACCGGTGATTTTTATGCGTACCAAGGGATTGGTGTGACGCCAGATATTCTGGCTACTGCGAAATCTCTTGGTGGAGGCTTCCCGATTGGTGCCATGTTGACCACGGCGAAAGTTGCTGAACACATGAAAGTTGGCGTGCACGGTTCGACTTACGGCGGTAACCCATTAGCGTGTGCCGTAGCGGAAGCGGTGGTGGATTTTGTTGCCCAACCTGAAATTCTAGCCGGTGTGAAACAGCGTGAGCAGTGGATGCGCGCTGAACTCACCAAGCTCAATGAGAAATACCACATTTTCAAAGAGATCCGCGGTAAAGGTTTGTT
>JBOFIW010000365.1:0-1425 GCA_051650365.1 Vibrio sp.
CCAAAACAACAAAAGCAAGCCATAGAGCGCGCACGAGTGACCAATGTCTAACCTTGTAAAGGAAGCCAACCCGTCTAATGAATAACGCGAAACGGATTGAAATCTTAGAGCGCCTGCGGGCTAACAACCCAAAGCCAGAGACCGAATTAAACTGGAGTTCACCTTTTGAGTTGTTGATAGCAGTATTGCTCTCCGCACAAGCGACCGATGTTAGCGTCAACAAAGCCACCGATAAACTGTATGCGGTGGCCAACACTCCACAAGCCATGCTCGATCTGGGTGTTGATGGAGTCAAAGAGTACATTAAGACGATTGGCCTGTTTAACTCCAAAGCAGAAAACGTCATCAAAACCTGTCGTATTTTGCTTGAGAAACATCAAGGTGAAGTACCGGAAGACCGCGAAGCGTTGGAAGCTCTACCTGGTGTTGGGCGCAAAACTGCCAATGTGGTACTGAACACCGCCTTTGGCTGGCCAACCATTGCGGTGGATACCCATATCTTCCGTGTTTCCAATCGCACCAAGTTTGCGGTGGGTAAAAATGTCGATGAAGTTGAACACAAGCTACTCAAAGTGGTTCCAAGCGAGTTTAAGCTCGATGTACACCACTGGCTGATCCTGCACGGGCGTTATACTTGCATTGCACGCAAGCCGCGCTGTGGCAGCTGTATCATTGAAGATCTTTGTGAATTCAAAGAGAAAGTTTACCCAGAAAGCTAATTTCAAAAAAACCGTTATCCGGAAAGCAAGGAGCCTTTATGTCAAACCACCGTATTTTGCACACCATGCTACGTGTCGGCGATTTGGATAAATCGATCGAGTTTTACACCCAAGTCATGGGCATGACTCTACTGCGTAAAAATGAGAATACCGAATACAAGTACACCCTCGCCTTCTTAGGTTATGGTGATGAATCACAAGGTGCCGTGATTGAGCTGACCTACAACTGGGGTGTGGCTGAGTATGAAAAAGGCAATGCATACGGCCATATCGCGATTGGTGTTGACGATATCTATGCCACTTGCGACATCATCAAAGCCTCAGGTGGCATCGTGACACGTGAGCCAGGCCCAGTGAAAGGCGGTACAACGCACATCGCTTTTGTCAAAGACCCCGATGGTTACATGATTGAACTCATCCAAAACAAGCAAGCAACAGCAGGTCTTGAAGGTTAAGCAAGCCGTTTTTTTCCCGATACCGCCACAATTGGCGGTATTTTTTTGCCTATTCAGAACAATTCCCACACAAACTCCGTCATTTACTTGAGAGTAATTATCAATTAACCTCAGAAAATCACTTATCAAGGAGAACGTAAAATGAACATTAAAGAATGGGAAAGGCACACTTTGTTAGCTGATATTGCCATGCAAGAGGCTGATCACCTACGTAGTATCCTTCACTATCAACAAGCATTAGCCATCAGCCA
>JBOFIW010000366.1:0-2378 GCA_051650365.1 Vibrio sp.
AACAGCACTAAGTTCACATCACTCAGCGAGCTTGATGCCGCGCGGTTCATCAAACGGTTGATGGCGCGTTTTTCTTCAATGTGCAGTCCTGGGGTATCAACGTATATCGCCTGATAATTGCCATCGGTCTCTACGCCCATAATACGGTGGCGAGTAGTTTGTGGTTTACGTGACGTGATCGAAATCTTCTGCCCTAAAAGGTTATTCAGCAGAGTCGACTTACCTACGTTTGGGCGACCAACAATGGCGACAAAACCACAATGTTGGTCTTCTGGTGCCGATGTCACGGTTTGGCCTTCGCTTTGAGAAGCAAAGTATGCATCGATATCAAATTCTTGATCAGCCATTGGTTAATTGCTCCAGAGCCGTTTCTGCAGCCGCTTGCTCTGCCTTGCGGCGGCTGGTGCCTTTACCAATTACAGGCGTATCCATACCTGCTACTTCACACGCAACGGTAAACTCTTGGTTGTGTGCTTCACCTTTAATATTAGTCACCGTATAGACAGGTAGCGGTTTTCTTCTGCCTTGCAAAAATTCTTGTAAGCGAGTTTTCGGATCTTTTTGCGATGCGCCGGGTTTGATCTCTTCCAAACGACAGTGATACCACTCAAGCACAATACGGCGAGCGGTTTCCAGATCACTATCGAGGTAGATCGCACCGATGATGGCTTCTACCGCATCGGCTAAAATAGAATCACGGCGAAAACCACCACTTTTCAATTCACCTGGACCTAATTTTAAGTAATCTCCCAGATCGAATTCACGACCTAGTTCCGCCAACGTGTTACCACGTACTAAGGTGGCACGCATACGGCTCATATCACCTTCATTCACTTTCGGGAAACGATGATACAGTTCGTCAGCAATGACAAAACTTAAAATTGAATCGCCCAGAAACTCAAGACGTTCATTGTGCTTACCATTGGCGCTGCGGTGTGTCAGCGCCAGATTAAGCAGCTCGATCTCCTGAAAGGTATAACCGAGCTTACTTGTTAATTTATTCATTGGAGGTGTCATAATCTCAACGTTATTGCTAGCTCATACTAGCTTAATGAATTCCACCAATACGATTGAATCGTACACCGGTTGGAATCCAGCTTGGAAGTACGCTGTCTTCAGCGCGTTCAAACTCAAAGCTGATCCAGATAGCCACAGCTTTTCCGACCAGATTCTGCTCTGGCACAAAGCCCCAGAAACGGCTGTCAGCACTGTTGTCACGGTTGTCGCCCATCACAAAATAGTGCCCTTGCGGTACAACCCACTCATTCACGCCGCTGCGTGGACGATAGTTCGCCACATTATCAATACTCAGTGGGTTAACCAGAATATTGTGCTCCACTTTACCAAGCTGTTCAGCAACTTGAATAAGCGGAATATTATTTTGGTAAAACTCACTTTCTTGCACATTTGAGAGTTTCACCGCTTGGCACTCACTTTCACCTTGGCGTTGTATGCACAACTCTTTGCCAGGACTGTAGCGCACGGTGTCACCCGGCATGCCAACCACACGTTTGATGTAGTCAATATTTGGGTTTACCGGATATTTGAACACCACGATATCACCACGCTCTGGCTTACCGGTTTCTAGCAGTTGAGTGCGCCATACCGGATCTTTCAAACCGTAAGCGTATTTTTCAACCAGAATAAAATCGCCGACCAGTAGGGTTGGCATCATTGACCCCGAAGGGATCTGGAACGGTTCATAGATAAATGAACGCAAAACCAGAACAAAGGCAATCACTGGGAAAATAGAGACACTGTTCTCAACCCACCAAGGCTGAGCCAACGCTTTATTCACCGCCGACTCAGGCAGCTCGGGAGTTTGCGTCTGTAACTGAGCCTGCTTCTGCTGGCGTTTTTTAGCCCACACCAGTTTTTCCAGTGTCCAGACGATACCGGTGACCAGAGTTACGATCACCAAAATCAGTGAGAATGTGTTCGCCATTGACTTCCCTTATCTAAAAAATACGAAAGTGAAAGAGCCGAAACCCTTTCACTCATGTGTTAAACCAATAAGTTTGAAGTCGCCAAAGAAATTAGTCTTTGCCGACATGCAGGATGGCAAGGAACGCTTCTTGTGGCAGCTCAACGTTACCGATCTGCTTCATACGTTTCTTACCTTCTTTCTGCTTCTTCAACAGTTTCTTCTTACGACTCACGTCACCACCGTAACATTTCGCCAATACGTTTTTACGTAATTGCTTAACGGTAGAACGCGCGATGATGTGGTTACCAATCGCTGCTTGAATCGCGATATCGAACATTTGGCGAGGAATGAACTCTTTCATCTTCTCAACCAATAGGCGACCACGAGTTTGTGAATGATCACGGTGAGTAATGATCGCCAATGCGTCCACTTTGTCACCATTGAGCAGTAC
>JBOFIW010000367.1:0-13442 GCA_051650365.1 Vibrio sp.
ACAAGAGCAACTTTGCCCTCTAGATTCATGAATTGATTCATGTTTTCTTCCTGTTGTTATTTTACCGCATCCAAAGAAGCCACATCGTTTACCGCGACACCTTCAAGGGTTTTTACAATACGTTTTGTTAGACCAGTCAATACTTTACCCGGCCCCATTTCAATCAGCTTTTCGACACCTTGCGCGCTCATTTGTTCAACACACTCAGTCCAACGAACTGGACTGTAGAGTTGGCGAATCAGCGCATCTTTAATTTTTACCGGATCCGTTTCAGCCACGACATCAACGTTATTGATGACTGGAATTTGTGGTGCATTGAATTCAAGTTCCGCCAAGGTTTTTGCCAATTCATCGGCCGCAGGCTTCATCAGTGCGCAGTGTGATGGCACTGAAACAGGCAGAGGCAGAGCACGTTTTGCACCCGCGTCTTTACACAAAATACCAGCACGCTCAACTGCGTCTTTTTGACCCGCGATAACCACTTGGCCTGGAGAGTTGAAGTTAACTGGAGAGACCACTTCACCTTGCGCCGCCTCTGCACAAGCTTTAGCAATCGCCTCATCTTCTAGGCCAATGATTGCATACATCGCGCCCGTTCCAGCTGGCACGGCTTGTTGCATCAATTGACCACGCAACTCAACCAGTTTAATTGCTTGTTTAAAATCGATCACGCCAGCACACACTAATGCTGAATACTCACCTAGGCTATGACCAGCTAAAACCGCAGGTTGCTCCAGACCCAGTTGCTGCCATACGCGCCAAATCGCAACAGATGCAGCTAACAAAGCTGGCTGGGTGCGGAAAGTTTGGTTTAAGTCTTCCACTGGGCCATCTTGAACCAGAGCCCACAGATCGTAGCCAAGCACTTCTGAAGCTTCGGCGAACGTTTGTTTTACAACATCATACTGCTGCGCAAGATCAGCCAGCATACCCACCGCTTGCGAGCCCTGACCTGGGAATACGATAGCAAACTTACTCATAAATCTTTCCTTCATCTAAGAATGGATAAGGAGTCTTACGACTCCTTAAAGTCAAAATTCATTGTGCGTTTAGAACTTCACCAGAGCAGAGCCCCAAGTGAAACCGCCACCAAATGCTTCGAGCAGTAGCATCTGCCCACGCTTGATACGACCATCACGGACTGCTTCATCTAAGGCCGTTGGCACGGTAGCCGCTGAGGTATTGCCGTGGCGATCTAACGTCACCACGACCTGATCCAAGGACATCGAGAGCTTTTTCGCGGTTGCGGAAATGATTCGATAATTGGCTTGATGCGGAACTAGCCAATCAAGCTCAGATTTATGCATATCGTTGGCTTTTAACGTATCTACCACTAGCTTCGACAACTGAGTCACTGCAACTTTGAACACTTCGTTACCTGCCATGTGCAGCCATTTATCACTGTCGCCGCCACGAATAGGCACTTCAAGGCTTAGTAAATCACCATACTCACCATCCGCATGAATGTGGGTAGAAAGAATACCCGGCTCATTACTTGCACCGATCACCACCGCACCTGCGCCATCACCAAACAAGATGATGGTTGAACGATCCGTTGGATCACAAGACTTCGATAGTGCGTCGGAACCAATCACGAGAATGTTTTTACAAACACCGGATTTCACATGTTGATCCGCAATGGATAAAGCATACATAAAGCCAGAACAAGCAGCGGCTAAATCAAACGCAGGACAACCTTTAATCCCGAGCTTACCTTGTACTTGGCAAGCGGCAGACGGAAATGTGTGGCTAGGGCTGGTCGTTGCCACTATAACCATGTCGATGTCGTTCTTATCAATACCGGCCATGTCTATAGCATTTTGTGCAGCATAGAAAGCCATATCGGCAACAGTTTCATTATCAGCAGCAATGCGACGCTCGCGAATACCAGTACGAGCAACAATCCACTCATCACTGGTGTCTACCATTTTCTCTAAATCTGCGTTAGTACGCACCTGAGATGGCAGGTAGCTGCCAGTACCTAAAATTTTGCTATACATGAAGACTAATAATGCCTCTCGAGTAAAACCGCTTCCAAACGATCGCTTATACGGCTGGGTACTTGTCGTATCACCTCATGTACCGCTTCAGAAATCGCATTCACGACTGCGGATACATCAGCACTTCCATGACTCTTAATAACAATGCCGCGCAATCCTAGCAAACTTGCGCCGTTATACTGGTCGGGGTTCAGGGTTTTTAATTCAGTAAAGAGATCAGAAAACAGTTTTCTTGCTATCCAACCCTTTATGGATGAGCCTAAAAGTGACTTTTTTAACTTATCGATAAAGAGTTGTGCTGTTCCTTCACACGCCTTAAGGCAAACATTCCCAACAAAACCATCGCACACTATCACATCAGCTGCATCAGTTAACAGCTGATTGCCCTCAATGTAACCAATGAAGTTGATCGCCTGAGTTTGGGTCAGCATTTCCGCACAACGTTTCACCAGATCATTGCCTTTAATCTCTTCCGCACCGATATTTAAAATCGCGACGCGTGGAGTTTTCTGCAAATGTTGCTCAGCAAGAGCTGCGCCCATCACCGCAAATTGAAACAGAGAATCGGCATCACTCGACACATTCGCACCTAAATCAAGCATCCAAGTTTTGCGGCCAGAAATGGTGGGTAGCGCAGAAACAAGCGCGGGACGGTCAATGCCCGGTAGTAGTTTGAGACGAAAGCGCGACAGTGCCATCAGAGCGCCGGTATTCCCACCACTGACACACGCATCGGCTTGATTTTCAGCAACAAGATCAATCGCCATGCCCATAGAGCTACCAGCACTGTGACGTAAAGCAAGCGAAGGTTTTTCGGAGTTAGAGATAACACGGTCACTGTGCACAATACTTAAACGCGTATTGGCCGAATAACCAAGAAGAGAGAGTTGTTGAGCGATCTGATGTCGATCACCCACTAAGATCACTTTTAGCTCTGGGAAATGTGACAGTGCCTGCACGGCGGCAGGCACTGTCACGCGTGGACCGAAATCCCCGCCCATTGCATCAAGTGCAACGGTTAAATTTTGCAAAGGTCAACCTTACTTGTTGATAACCTTTTTACCACGGTAGTAACCTTCAGCGGTTACATTGTGGCGCAGGTGAGTTTCACCTGAAGTTGCGTCTACAGATAGCGCTGCAGCTGTTAGCGCATCGTGTGAACGACGCATACCACGTCTTGAACGTGTTTTACGGTTTTGTTGTACGGCCATGGACCCTACTCCTATGTTAAGAATGCTTAGCGAATTACTTCTTCAAGCTTTTTAAAACATCGAATGGATTCGGCTTCTCTTCCAAAACTTCTTCCGGAAGTTTACCAAACACCAAATTGTCTGAATCAACGCTACAATCCGCTTCGTCGTGCATTGCTACTTGAGGCAAATTTAAGATGAACTCGTCTTCAACTAACTGAACTAGGTCAACCTCGCCAAACTCGTTTAGATCTACCAAATCATACTCGTCTGGGGCGTCTTCTTCACTTTTACGACCTAAATAAGGAGTATAAGTAAATTCAACTTCACACTCGTGTGCGAAAACCTCGTTACAGCGTTGACACTCTAAATCAACTTCGATGTTAGCTTTACCAGAGATAACAACCAGTTGCTGTTCATCAATCTCAAATGACAATGAAACTTCAGCGTCGCGTTTAACGCCTGCGACTGACTCCTCTAAGCGCTTGAACAGACTGACTTGGATGATGCCATCGTAATCTAATCTTTTCTGAGCGGCTTTAGCCGGATCAACCGTTCGCGGTATTTTTACCTTTTGCATAGGGCGCGAATATTATCTTCCAAAACAGATTTAGTCAAAGAAAAAGGCAAAAAACTTGGTTTTTTTTCCCTTTCCACAGAGAGCATTATGAACAGCGCATTAGGATACGTTATGCTGCTGCCAAACACGCGATGATTGTAAAGTAAAATGCAAAATTACCAACTAGTTTTAGCTTCCACTTCTCCATTTCGCCAACAAATTCTGGCGAAACTGAAGTTGCCTTTTATCACCGCCAAGCCAGATTGCGATGAAACCCCTTTAATCGGTGAAACACCAGAGCATTTGGTCATGCGTTTAGCGGAAAACAAAGCGCGCAGTTGTTTTTTAGAGGAACCAAGCTTAGTGATTGGTTCCGATCAGGTTTGTGTGATCGATAATGAAATCATCGGCAAACCTTTAACCACTGGAAAAGCTGTCGAGCAACTTTTACGTCAAAGTGGCAAGGCCATTACTTTTTATACGGGTTTAGCGCTTTTTAATAACAAAACTCAACAAACTCATATCCTTTGCGATACCTTCACTGTTCATTTTCGAACCTTATCTGAAAGTATGGCCAGACGTTATGTTGAAGCTGAACAACCACTTCATTGTGCTGGTAGTTTTAAAAGTGAAGGGTTAGGAATTGCGCTGTTTGAGCGATTGGAAGGCGACGACCCCAATTCTCTCATCGGTTTGCCGCTGATTAAGCTGATTCAACTGCTTGAACAGGAAGGCCTAAATGTCATCTGATTTTGTGCTTGATAAGCAAAAGGGCGAGATATCGCCCTTTTGAATCGTGATTACTGAACTTGACGCATTTTGGTCAGAGCCTGCTCAAGATGCGCTTCGAGCGGTGCGTGAATCTCCATTTTATCCTCACTGGCCGGATGAACAAATTGAATGTTCGCCGCATGCAAGAATAATCGTTCAATACCAAACTTTGCCGTGTAAGCATCAAACCGACGATCGCCATAGCGATCATCCCACGCTATCGGATGCCCCATGTATTGAGTGTGTACCCGAATTTGGTGAGTACGCCCTGTCACAGGGCTCGCTTGTACTAAAGTAGCCTCAGCAAACTTCTCCAGAATACGGAATCGTGTTTCTGACGGTTTACCGTTTGGGTTGACTCGTACAATGCTGTTAACTTCATTTTTCAGCAACGGCGCATTGACCACCTTACATTCAGGATCCCAATGCCCCATCACTAAGGCGTAGTAGTATTTCTGCACCGTTTTTTCGCGAAACTGAGCCTGTAAATGACGTAACGCTGAACGCTTTTTAGCGACCAGTAAAATGCCAGAGGTATCACGGTCAATACGATGTACTAATTCAAGAAAACGCGCTTGTGGTCGCAGAGCACGCAATGCCTCAATCGCCCCAAAGTGTAAACCACTACCACCATGTACCGCTGTACCTGAGGGCTTATTTAGGATCAGGAGATGATCATCTTCATAAACGATACAGTGCTCCAACTCAGCTACTTTGTTGAGTTTGGTACTGGGTGGAGCTGGCTCATTCTCTTTTACTTCAACCGTGACGGGTGGGACTCGCACCACATCACCCGCTTCTAGCTTATATTCGGCTTTCACGCGCTTTTTGTTCACGCGCACTTCACCCTTACGCAGAATTCGATAAACCACGCTTTTCGGAATTGTTTTTAATTGGTTGCGCAAAAAATTATCAATGCGCTGACCAGCCATGTCTTCATCAATGTCGATGAACTGGACTTGAGTTCTGATTTCGTTCATGCCGCTATTCTATCTGGAATCAATTTAAAGTCACATTTTCTTCGCAACAAAAAAAACATTTTTCACACGTTCTACTGCTGGTTTGTTGCCAATTTAACCACCTTATCTCTGGGGCTGCTGCGTCATCTTGTTTAATTTATACTTCCACTGAGAATATTCACCAATTTTTTCATTATTTAACAATGAGTTACTATCAATATTTTTTGTATTCTCGCGCAAATAATTGGCGCTACATTGGAAAGCTGATTGCTGACTTTAGCTGTCACTGCTATAGTTCACAGCTGCAAGAGCTGAACTGGTGGCATTTTGTTCTTTACCATTCAATTTCTAGCAAGTTAATGAGTAGTCAGTCGAAAAATTGAGTGCAGCACACGGCGTAAGACACACAGTTTGAGGCTTTTTGTTGCTCTACTCATCGTCTTTTCATGTTGAGTACCCACCGCCTTTATAGCGGATCACAGGCAATCGTATGCTTGTGAATACTGTTGTGCCCCAGAGCATCCCCTCCAGCCGGGAGGCTGTACCGAATAAGCCATGGGATCAGGCACCGTGAAAACGAAACACGGCAACAAAAAAAGAATCAAAACTATATTAAGAAAACGAGATTTCTAAATGAAAAGAATGTTAATTAACGCAACTCAAAAAGAAGAGTTGCGTGTAGCGTTGGTCGATGGCCAACGTCTGTTCGATCTGGATATTGAAAGTCCGGGGCACGAATCGAAAAAAGCAAATATCTATAAAGGCCGCATTACCCGTATTGAACCTAGTCTAGAAGCCGCATTCGTTGATTACGGTGCTGAAAGACACGGTTTCCTCCCTCTCAAAGAAATTGCTCGCGAATACTTCCCTGATGGTTATAGCTACCAAGGTCGTCCAAACATCAAAGATGTTTTGAACGAAGGCCAGGAAGTGATCGTGCAAATCGAAAAAGAGGAGCGCGGTAGTAAAGGGGCGGCACTCACTACTTTTATCTCTCTTGCAGGTAGCTACCTTGTTCTTATGCCTAACAACCCTCGTGCTGGTGGTATTTCTCGCCGTATCGAAGGTGATGAACGTACTGAACTAAAATCTGCACTCAGCTCACTTGAACTGCCACAAGGTATGGGTCTTATTGTCCGTACTGCAGGCGTAGGAAAAAGTGCCGAAGAGTTAGAGTGGGACTTAAACGTACTGCTTAAGCACTGGAGTGCGATTAAACAAGCGTCTGATTCAAACCCTGCACCGTTCCTTATCCACCAAGAAAGTAACGTGATTGTTCGTGCGATCCGTGATTACTTGCGTCGTGATATCGGTGAAATTCTTATCGACAGCACCAGCATTTACGAGCGTGCTCTCGAGCACATCCGTTTGGTTCGTCCTGACTTCGTTAACCGTGTGAAAAAGTACGACGGTGAAGTGCCGCTGTTCAGCCATTTCCAAATCGAAAGTCAGATCGAGTCCGCTTTCCAACGTGAAGTTCGTTTACCTTCTGGTGGCTCAATTGTGATTGACCCAACGGAAGCTCTTACTTCGATTGACATTAACTCAGCACGCGCAACCAAAGGTGGCGATATTGAAGAGACCGCTCTCAATACCAACCTAGAGGCTGCTGATGAGATCGCACGCCAACTTCGTCTGCGTGACTTAGGTGGCCTAGTCGTTATCGACTTTATCGATATGACTCCAGTACGCCATCAACGTGAAGTGGAAAATCGCCTACGTGAAGCTGTTCGTGTTGACCGTGCTCGTGTTCAGATCGGTCGTATTTCACGCTTCGGTCTACTTGAGATGTCACGCCAACGCTTGAGCCCGTCTCTGGCAGAAGCTAGCCACCACATCTGTCCTCGTTGTACAGGAACTGGGGTGATTCGTGATAACGAATCTTTGGCACTGTCGGTTCTGCGCTTAATTGAAGAAGAAGCACTGAAAGACAACACCTCGCAAGTACTTGCGGTAGTACCAGTGTCTATTGCTTCTTATCTGTTAAACGAGAAACGTCGCTCAATCAATCACATTGAAAAAGCGCAGCAAGTTCGTATCACCATCGTGCCGAATTCCGATATGGAAACGCCGCACTTTGAAGTGATCCGCGTGCGTGACGGTGAAGAACAGGACATCCTGTCTTACCTGATCCCGAAAAAGCTGGAAGCAATGAAAGAAGCGGAAGGCAAAGAAACGCAAGATGTTGAGCTTAAGCCAAAACGTCTCGAAGAGCCTGTATTGAAAGGTTTCGCTGCTCCAGCAGAAGCAGTACCAGCACCTGCGCCAAAAACGAAAACGGAACCACAGCGCCCCGTTGAAACGGCACAGCCAGCTCAACCTAGCTTATTCAGCCGTATATTCAAAGCCATTGCCAACCTATTTGCTCCTGCACCTGAAGCAGCAAAAACAGAAGCAACGGCGGCAACGAGCAACGAACAGGATAAACCTCGTCGCGAACGTAATGAGCGTAACAATGATCGTCGCCGTAATCCTCGCGATAGAAACCGTCGTCGTGGCAATGAGGAAAATGGCGAACGTAATGAACGTAGCGATCGCAACGATAAAGAAGGCTCAAGCAATCAACGTAAGCCACAAGATCGTAAACCTAAGCAAGAGCGTGGTGAGCGTACCGAGCGCAATGAACGCCCTGATTCGGATCGTGCTGAGCGCCAAGATCGCCGTAACAAGCGTGATGAGAGCAAAACCGCTAAGCTGCTAGAGCAAGGCCGTCAATTGGCGGCAGAAGCTCAGCAACAAGACGTAAAAGCGGCAGAGCCAAAAGAAGAGAAAGCCGCAGTTGTTAAAGAACGTCGTCAACGCCGTAAGCTGACCAAGCAAATTCGTGTAAAAGATCAGATTGCAGCTGAAGAGTTAGACAATCTTCAATCAGCGCCTATCAGCAATGAGTTTGAAGCACCGGCATCTGTTAATCTGCCAGCAACAGAAGATTACGCAAACTCAGCTCAAGACGATAACGAAGATGATCAGAAACAGCGTCGTAACCGCCGCTCTCCACGCCATTTACGTGCAAGTGGTCAGCGCCGTCGCCGTGGTCGTGACCGTCGTCCTAACCCATTCCGTCTACGTAAAGGTGGGGTTGCCTCTCCTGAGATGGCAATGGGTAAAGTGATGCCTCGCTACGATTTAGCGCCGCGTCCGCAATCTCGCAATGAAACGGCTGATGTGGCTCAACATGTAGCTCATGTCACCCCATCTGTTGTGGTAAAAAGCGTAAAAGTAGAAGAAGCTCCGCGTACTTTAGGTGGCTTTGTTTTCCCAGAAATGGCAATGGGCAAAGTGATCCTACGCCGCGAACCTGCTGTAGCTGAACCAGCTCCTGTCGTGCAAGAGCCTGCGGTTATTGCAGAGCCCGTTACTGAAACTGTTGTAGAGTCAGGTGAGCAAATCGTAGTTGAAACTCCAGTCGCTGACATCCCTGCAGTTGAAGTTTCAGCTCCAATGGTGAATGAAGCAGAAGCTACTCCTGCAGTTCAGCCTGTTGTTGAAGATAGAGTGGTTACCGAAAAACCAACTGAGCAAATTAAAATTGTGAAGCCTACAAGTATGAGTAACAAAAAACTCATGGCAAAAGCGGTAATCAAACAATCTAGTGCTTCGTCACCGATGGCTAAAGCTCCTGGTACACAAGAGCTCCGTGAAATATTCGTTAATGCAGCCCCTCTACGAGCAGAGCGTTACCAAGCTCGTGGTGCAGGTAGCCAAGTTGCGCGCAATCAAGCAAGCTCAGCAATGGCTAAACCGCAAAACGACTAGTGGTGTCATAACCAATATGATGAGGGCTGCTGATGCAGCCCTTTCTTTTATATGCTCAATACAGTGCCTACAATTTTTGTCCACGAAACTTTAACTTGCTGATAATTTAAGCATTCCCTAGCATAGAGCTCCTATTACTTTCAGGAGATTGTCATGACATGGATCTTTCTCACCCTCTTTGCAGCTTTCATGCAATCTTGGCGCAACGCATTCCAAAGCCATTTATCTGGCGATGTGGCAACAGCAGGAGTGACCCTCGCACGTTTTCTCTGGGCAAGCCCACTTGCCGCCGTTTACTTAATCACTTTATATCTGTGGCAACCTGCCGCACTACCTCACTTTTCCATCACCTTTTTGGGCTACATTATTGGCGCCTCATTTATGCAAATCCTCGCAACGGTACTCATGGTTAAGCTGTTCAAATACAACAACTATGCCGTTGGTGCAGGGCTTGCCAAAAGTGAAGCCTTAGTGGCTGCGATCTTGGGTATGCTCTTTTTTGGTACACAGCTCACTTTATTAGGTTGGATTGGTGTGCTACTTGGTGGGATTGGGGTATTTATGCTCAGTAGTCACGGAGGCTTCCGGCAACTTTCACTGCCTACAGTGATGCTCGGATTAGGCAGTGGCAGTGCTTTTGCATTGACATCGCTGTGGGTGAGAGAAGCCAGTATCGCCTCTCAACTACCCTTTCCCTACAGTGCTGCCTGGGTGCTACTTTTCGTTATCACCCTGCAAACCCTTTGCTTAGTCGGTTACCTATTTATTCAAGATCGCCCAACTTTATGGCAACTTTGGCAGCGGCCAAAACTGGTTATGTTGACAAGTGTGAGTAGTTGCTTGGGATCCATCGGTTGGTTTGGCGCTATGTCTTTGCAAGCTGTGCCTTATGTCAAAACCCTTGGTCAAGTAGAGATCTTTTTTACCATGCTAATTTCTGTATTTTGGCTACGCCAGCAAGTTCAAATTAAAGATGGCTTGGGACTTATTTTGGTTGCACTTGCAGCTATTCTGGTTATGTGGACTTAGTTCAAGCTCTAAGGCAGCTTTGTTTGGAAAAATAGCGCTTACTTTCTATAGGGCATCATCATCAATAAAGAACTCTTTGCGAGCCGTGTTCCTAACCTCAAAACATAAAAAACCCTCCTTGCGGAGGGTTTGTAGTTCCCGATTTGTTTCGTGCTAGCGAAAACCAATCACATTATTTTTTCGCTTTTGGTGCTTTCGCGGCTTCTTGATCTGCTTTCTTTACGATAACAGTCGTGCCTTCGAAAGTTTGACCTTCTACGAATGGTTTGCCGTAGTAAGAAGCCAGCAGAACTTCTTTCAGCTCAGCAATCAGTGGGTAACGCGGGTTTGCGCCAGTACATTGGTCATCAAACGCTTCAACCGCCAGTTCATCCACTTTCGCAAGGAAGTCAGCTTCGTTAACACCCGCAGATTGGATAGACATTGGAATGTCTAGGTTCGCTTTCAACTCATCTAACCAAGTCAATAAACGCTCAATCTTCTGCGCAGTACGGTCACCAGCTTGGCTCAGGCCTAGATGGTCAGCGACTTCTGCGTAACGACGACGTGCTTGTGGACGGTCGTATTGAGAGAATGCGGTTTGTTTGGTTGGGTTATCGTTCGCGTTGTAACGTACCACGTTAGCAATCAGCAGAGCGTTCGCCAGACCGTGTGGTAGGTGGAACTCAGCACCGATCTTGTGCGCCATTGAGTGACACACACCCAAGAACGCATTCGCGAACGCGATACCAGCGATAGTAGCTGCGTTGTGTACTTTCTCACGAGCGATTGGGTCTTTTGCACCGTTCGCATAGCTAGAAGGTAGGTATTCTTTCAGCATCTTCAATGCTTGTAGAGCCTGACCGTCTGAATATTCGTTCGCTAGAACTGATACGTAAGCTTCTAGTGCGTGAGTTACCGCATCGTAACCACCGAAAGCAGTTAGAGACTTAGGCATATTCATCACTAGGTTGGCATCTACGATCGCCATTTGAGGAGTCAGTTCGTAGTCTGCTAGTGGATACTTAGCACCAGTCTTATCGTCTGTCACTACTGCGAATGGAGTTACTTCTGAACCCGTACCTGAAGTGGTAGTGATACACACAAGCTCAGCTTTTTTACCCATTTTAGGGAACTTGTAGATACGTTTACGGATGTCCATAAAGCGCATTGCCAGTTCCGCAAAGTGAGTTTCTGGGTGCTCGTACATTACCCACATGATCTTCGCAGCATCCATTGGTGAACCACCACCTAGAGCAAGAATCACATCTGGCTGGAAGCTTTGCATTGCTGCTGCACCTTTCTCTACTACAGATAGAGTTGGATCCGCCTCTACTTCGAAGAATGTCTGAACTTCCATGCCTTGCGCTTTCAGCAGGGCAACCACATCGTCTGCATAACCGTTGTTGAATAGGAAACGGTCAGTAACTAGGAATGCGCGTTTTTTACCTTCTAAGTCGCTCAGTGCGATTGGAAGGCTACCACGGCGGAAGTAGATAGACTTAGGTAGTTTGTGCCACAACATATTTTCAGCTCGCTTCGCAACAGTTTTCTTGTTGATTAGGTGCTTAGGACCTACGTTCTCAGAGATTGAGTTACCACCCCAAGAACCGCAACCCAGAGTCAGAGACGGCGCAACGTTGAAGTTGTACAGGTCACCAATACCACCGTGAGTGGTTGGGATGTTGACAAGAATACGGGCAGTTTTCAGTTTGTCACCGAAGTAACGGATACGATCTGCGTTAACGTCTTGGTTGGTGTACAGACCAGAGGTGTGACCGATACCGCCAATCTCAACCATGGTTACAGCTTGTGCAACCGCGTCTTCGAAGTTGTCGGCACGGAACAGACCTAGTGTTGGTGACAGTTTTTCGTGAGCAAATTCGTCATCATAAGAGACTTTACCCAAACCTTCACCCACCAGCACTTTAGTGTCTGCAGGTACTTTTACGCCTGCCATTTCAGCGATAGCGGCAGCTGGTTGACCAACGATTTTCGCGTTCAGCGCGCCATCAATCAGCAGCACTTTACGTACTTTGTCTGCATCAGCTTTGCTCAGTACGTGCGCTTTATGTGTTGCGAAACGCTCTTTCACTTCATCATAAACTTCGCTCACTACGATAGCCGCTTGCTCAGAAGCACACACTACACCGTTGTCGAAGGTTTTAGACATCAGGATAGAAGCAACAGCACGTTTGATGTCCGCAGTTTCGTCAATAACCACAGGAACGTTACCAGCACCTACACCGATCGCAGGTTTACCAGAAGAGTAAGCTGCTTTCACCATGCCTGGACCACCAGTTGCAAGGATAAGTGCGATGCCATCGTGTTTCATCAGAGCGTTTGACAGCTCAACTGAAGGTTGGTCAATCCAACCGATGATGTCTTTCGGTGCGCCCGCTGCAATTGCTGCATCCAGAACCAGTTTCGCTGCTGCGTTGGTTGAGTTTTTAGCACGTGGATGTGGAGAGAAGATGATACCGTTACGTGTCTTCAGAGAAATCAGTGACTTGAAGATCGCGGTTGAGGTTGGGTTAGTGGTTGGGACGATACCACAAATGATGCCAACAGGCTCAGCGATGGTCATAGTACCTAGGTTTTCATCTTCTTCTAAGATGCCACAGGTTTTTTCGTCTTTGTATTTGTTGTAGATAAACTCAGAAGCAAAGTGGTTTTTGATTACTTTATCTTCAACAATACCCATACCTGATTCTTCTACCGCCATTTGAGCTAGCGGGATACGAGCTTGGTTTGCTGCCAGAGATGCTGCGCGGAAGATTTTGTCTACTTGTTCTTGAGAGAAAGTAGCAAATTCAGCTTGTGCTGCTTTAACGCGAGCAACTAGAGCATCAAGTTCAGCCAAATTAGTAACAGGCATAATGAATCTCCTAAAATTAAAAAATGTTAAAAACTCTTTAGTAAGCATGCTGCAGTCAGTTTTCATCTTTACTCAATGACTTACTTACGACCAACTTAGTAAATTGCTTTCACGACTGAGTATAATATTTCAGACTGTGAAAAAAATTGACTCAGATCAGTTATGAAAAATTAATTACCCCTCAAGTGGTAATCACGAACAACAATGCACATTAACATCATGAATTAAAAGAAATTAATAAAAAATTTAATGCTGATTAAAAAAACCACACTTAAACTTTATAAACTAAAAAAATTACAACACTATGTAAAAAAGTTTCAT
>JBOFIW010000368.1:0-5325 GCA_051650365.1 Vibrio sp.
TCTTTCTCTTCTGGTATCCCACCCTGACTGTCTACACCATACCAGCAACTAATGAAGTCACGCTGATGTTCATCATCACTATTCGCAAGAATGTTTTCTATCGAACTGGCTAAATGGACGTGGTTGGTAATAGGTTTAGGCAAAAAATCTTTAATGCCGAAGCGTAATGCCTTAGCAACATCGGCCATTTCTTCGGTAGCAGAAACTACAACTAAGGGTAATGATGGGTATTCGAGGCTAACTTCTTCAACAAATTCAATTCCATTGAGAACAGGCATTGATAAATCACACAGCACAATATCTGGTTCGTTATCACGCAACTTGCGCAAACCATCCAATCCGTTTTCCGCCTCAAGTACCTGATAACCAAATTGTTGAAGGTAACCTTTGGTCATACGTCGAAAAACCGGATCGTCGTCCACCAGCAAAATCAGCTTTTCAACTGAAATCTGAGCTTCCGCTTCACTGTCATCCGGAATGTGAGATTTATACATAAACATCGACCCCACTCATAAAATCCAATTCACAAGTTACCGAGAACTTGCTGCATTAAAATACGTTATTGACTAATCAAAAAGTAGCCTTGAAATGTATTTTACACAAACCATGTCTGTCTCAATTTTCACCTATCACAACAGTTATGGTTTTTAGCAAATCGTCATACAAGTTGACATCACGCAACATTTAACAGTTTATATATGTATAAATTAGCCATAATTGCAAAATAATGTGTCAAACGCGATGAAACTAGATGACCTGAACCTCTTTCGACTGGTTGTCGAAAATGGAAGCTATACCTCAACTTCAAAAAAAACCATGATCCCTGTGGCCACCATCACTCGGCGCATTCAAGCCTTGGAAGATTCTCTTAACCTGAGATTGCTTAATCGCCATGCACGCAAACTAAGCCTGACCGAAGCGGGTGAGCGTTTTTACAAAGATTGCTCTCCACTGCTAGAGCGTCTAGCCTCAATGACCGAGGAAATCACAGATGAATGCCGTGGAGCTTCTGGGCGCATTCGAATTTCAGCACCATCAAACCTCACCAAACGGATGATGATGCCGATGTTCAACGCTTTTATGGCGAAATATCCAGACATCCACATTGAATTGATGATGAGCAATCAAGCAGATGATCTTGACCCAACCGAGTGGGATGTCATTTTCCGTGTTGGTCCACAACGCGATTCAAGTTTGATTGCCAGAAAAATTGGGGAAGTCAAAGATATTCTGGTCGCAAGCCCTGTTTACTTAGCTAGCCATCCACAACCAACCCATGCGGAAGAATTACACCAACATCAACTGCTCAAAGGTTATCCACTACTTAAATGGCAACTGACTAACAGTCAGGGGGAAACCATTGTGAATACCGATCGTGGCCGTTTTCAAGCGAGTGCGTTAAACGTGGTACGCAGTGCATGTTCAGAAGGACTTGGTATTACTCTGATGCCTGACGTAATGCTGCGCGAATTTTTGGGTGATGGCAGTTTGGTTCAAGTACTGTCGGACTGGAGCTCTAACCCGCGTGATATCTACATGCTGTATAACCACAAAGACCATCAGCCTGAAAAAGTACGCTTGTTTATTGATTTCGTGATTAGCTATCACTTGCAGTAATCCGAACTTCTGATGCTAAAAAAGATATTAAAAAAAGGGCTTTTAGCCCTTTTTTTAATATCTTCAGCATGCAAATTTATAAGTACTCGACAAACTTACTGAGATCGCGCTCTGGTACCTTAGTCGCTGTTGTGCCAGGAGTACCGAGATAAAGAAAACCGACAATCTGATCTTCACCTTGTACATTGAAAGCGCTACGGACTACCGGATGGAACATCCAACTTCCTGAACGCCAAATTCCCTGAAACCCTTGTGCTACTGCTGCCATCTGCATGGCTTGCACCGCACACCCCGCTGATAAATGCTGTTCAAAAGCTGGGATTTTTTCACTATGAGTTACTTTTGCAATTACAGTGATCACCATAGGAGCACGAAATGGTGCATTCTTGGCTTTGTTAATCACAGCTTCATCACTGCCGTTAGCAATTTCGGTTTGCTCCAGAATGCTGGCCAACTTTGCCAGTCCCTCACCATGAGCCACCACGAAACGCCACGGAGTCAGTGCGCCATGATCGGGGGCGCGCAAACCCGCACGTAAAATATTCTCAAGAGCCTCGCCTTGTGGTGCTGGTGCATCCAATTTTGCGATTGAGCGGCGGCTGAGCAATAAATCGAGCGCTTCCATTTTAAATTCCTTGTTAGTTCTTGATGTTACGTTTCATCCTAGCACACATTTTTGAGAATCACTCGCAATAAGAAAGAGGCACCTGGCCTCTTTCTTATCATGATGAAGTCTCGAAGTTAGGGGTAAAACTTTTCACCTAAGCCAGCTCTGGTTAACAAACCATCACACGGGGCAAACCGTTCACCATATTTTTCGGTATGCTGATTCATCACTTCCACCACTTTGGTTAAACCAAGCGTGTCCATGTAACGGAAAGGCCCGCCTAAAAATGGAGGGAAGCCAATACCGAAAATCGCGCCCATATCTCCATCTCGTGCACTACGAATGATGCCTTCATCAAGACAACGCACTGCTTCGTTGAGCATAGGCAGCAGGCAACGCATCGCAATCGCTTTGTCATTGAGCTTCGACTCAGGCGTTAACTTGAGTAGCTTATAAACCGATTTATCGACGTCTTTTTTCTTGCTGCCTTTGTAGAGATAGAAACCTTTACCACTTTTACGCCCTTTGCGGTTGTCTTTGAGCAATAAATCAAACACATCTGGGCCTTGGAAACGAGGTCCAAGTTCTTTAACCAATATCGGCATGATCTTCGCGCCAATATCGACCCCCACTTCATCGAGCAAAGTGATGGGGCCGACAGGGAAGCCAAAATCGAGTAAAGCGGTATCCAGATTCTCAATCGGTTCACCGGTCATCAACACTTGCGCGGCTTCATTCATATAGGGAGCTAAAATGCGGTTGACGTAAAAACCGGCACAATCTTTCACCACGATTGGTGTTTTGCCCTGTTTACGCGCAAGTGCCACAACCGTTGCAATGGTTTCATCTGACGTTTTGGCATGCGGGATTACTTCCACCAGCGGCATTTTTTCCACTGGGCTGAAGTAATGCAAACCCACTATATTTTCTGGGCGCTGCGCCTGGCTGGCAATTTGATGGATTGGCAGTGACGAAGTATTGGTTGCGAAAATGGCGGAAGGTTTCGCGTTGGCTTCAATATCTGCCACCATTTTTTGCTTAAGTTTGAGATCTTCAAACACCGCTTCGATCACCACATCACAGCGATCAAAACCCACAAAATCTGTACCGCCAGAGAGTAGCGACATTTGAGCTTGCAACTGTGCCTTACTCAAAATTTTGCGTTGCTTTTGCTTATCAAACAGCTTGTAGTTGTAGTTAAGCGCGTTCAGCACTCCGTCGTTGGCCACATCTTTGATTCGTACTGGCACTTTGGCTTTTGCCACAGAGACGTGGCTAATGCCCGCCCCCATCAAACCGCCACCCAAAACACCTACCGCTTTAATCGCTACTGGTTTCGCGTCCGCACCGAGATCTTTTTTCATCTCCGTCGTGGCAAAGAAAATCGAACGAAGCGCTTTCGATTCTCGCGTCATCACCAATTCTGCAAAACGCTTCGCTTCATACTCCAAACCTGCGTGCATCCCTTTTTCAAGACCAAATTGTATGACCTCTAAAATGGCTTGCGCTGCGGGGTAATTACCGCGTGTTTTTTGCTGCGTTTTCTTGGCGGCCTGATCAAAAATCAACTTACGCCCCAAGCCTGTATTGGCGAGTAGTTTTTCTTTGATGGGTAATGCGGTTTGTGCACGCTTCTTGTGGCCTTTTTCTTCCAACACACGCTTTGCGACATCAAGCAACACAGAATGCGGAACACAGGCATCGACGATGCCGAGTTTTTTGGCTTTTTTCGCGCGTAGTTGTTTACCTGTCAGGATCAAATCAAGCGCAGGAAGCAGACCAATCAAACGTGGCAAGCGCTGCGTACCACCTGAACCCGGCAGCAAACCCAACATCACTTCAGGTAAACCAAGGCGAGTAGCATCATCTTCTGTACAGACTCGATAATCACACGCCAAAGCTAATTCTAAACCGCCACCGAGACAGGGGCCGTGAATCGCCGCAACCACGGGGAAAGGCAGATCCGCAAGTTGTTGGAACATCTGCTGACCTTGTGAGGCCAACGCTTGTGCTTCGTGGACGGATTGGCAGGCTTCCAACATACGCACATCGGCACCCGCAATGAAGTTATCCGGCTTAAGAGAATGGATAATCAGGCCTTTTACTTGCCCTTTCTTTTCATTGAGTGCGGTAAACACCGCTTGCATCTCTTCAGCAAACGCCGCTTGCAAGGTATTCATTTTCTCGCCGGGGACGTCAATCGCTAGCCATGCGTAGTGCTGCTCATCAAACGAGAGCTGAAACGCTTTCTTATTTTCCATTATTCCACCTCCAGAATCATTGCAGCGCCCAAACCACCAGCAGCACAAGCTGTATTTAAGGCTAAACCTCCACCACGGCGTTTCAATTCACGTAATGTTTGAGTGATCATTCGCGCGCCCGTTGCCGCAAATGGATGACCATATGCCAGCGATCCACCAAGAACGTTAAATTTGCTCATATCGACTTCGCCGATGGCTTGCGCGCGGCCGAGTTGCTCTTGAGCAAACTTATCGCTCGCGAACATCTTCAAATTCGCCAAGGTTTGCGCCGCAAAGGCCTCGTGCATATCAATCAAGGTTAAATCGTTGAGCGTTATCCCTGCGCGATCCAGTGCAATTGGCGTCGCATACGATGGCCCCATCAACATATCTTTTTCCACGCCAATTGCCGCAAACGCATAAGAACGGATATAACCCATGATTTCTAGGCCAAGTTCTTTGGCTTTGCCTTCACGCATCAACATAATCGCGGCTGCACCATCGGTTAGCGGCGTTGAGTTTGCCGCCGTCACTGAACCGTATTGACGATCAAACGCCGGACGCAACTTGGCATAGCTTTCCAATTTGGAATCAAGGCGAATGTTATTGTCGGTATCAATCCACTTTTTATAAGGCTCAGGAAACGCGGTCATTACTTCATCGCGGATTTTTCCTTCTGTCCATGCTTGCGCCGCTAAAGTATGTGAACGATGCGCTAACGCATCTTGCTCAGCGCGAGAAATGGCATAGCTTTTTGCCATCTGCTCAGCCGTTTGCCCCATGGAAAGCCCAGTAGAATATTCAGCCACCGCGGGCGGAACAGGAATCAAATCTTTGAAAGAGAGGTTACTGAGCAGCTTG
>JBOFIW010000369.1:0-1658 GCA_051650365.1 Vibrio sp.
GTCCTGTAGTATTCCTCATGTCAATCTTCGGTTATTCCTTACGCTGATTTCTTCTCGTGCTAGATAAAATCTTCTACTATTACTATTAACAGTTTTATTTATAAAGCACGACATGTCGAAAAGTAATCTAGAAACCAATACTGGACATCGCTTTATTTCAAAAGCGAAGACCGCGTATAAAATTCATATTCATAGCCCTGACGATACAGTCTTGCATCGTTCGGTTGGTTTTGTTCGGCTAGGTGAAAAAAAAGGACTAAAAAAAGCGATTCTGCTTCGCAATCAATTGGGTTCTGAAATGTGGGGGAAATTTTGGCGGCAAATCCTCAAGGACCCATTTTTAATGACGCGACTACCACACAGCCTAGAGCCCAAAATTATTCATAAACCACGCCCCACTCTGGATAATCCTGACGCCAGAGATGCTTGTTATATTGCGGCATGGCGAGAATATGATGAGCATGGAAAATGTCATTTCCGTAGCGTGGTGTGCTCAATTAATAAACACGGCAAACTAGCCGCCTACACCAAAACCAAAAAAGCGTTGTTAGCAGCACACAAAGATTGTCTCGATATTTTGGTTTATATGGGACGTTTAAATAGTATCGACCTAAAATAACCGCCAATACATTGTTTCATCGGCGTGGCACGCTTTTGCCACAACGAGAAAAACAAAGGCCCCTACGGGCCTTTGTAAAATGATAGTAACCGTAAATTACTCAGTCACTTGGTACTGGAATTCAGGAACAACTAACTCAACACGACGGTTTTTCTCACGACCTTCAGCCGTCGCGTTAGAAGCGATTGGGTTGCTTTCGCCTTGGCCTTTAGCCGTGATGCGAGAAGCTTCGATGCCTTGAGCTTCTAAAGCTTTCGCTACTGCTTGAGCACGTTTCTCAGACAGTTTTTGATTGTATGCCTCTGAACCAGTTGAGTCTGTGTGACCAACCACTTCAATTTTCGCTTGTGGGTACTGATTTAGGTAACCTACCAACTTGTCGAGTTTTGACTCCATTGCGGGTTTCAATTCTGCACTATTGTTAGCAAATGTACCGCTATCTAAGTGTTGGAAAGTGAATGTCTTAGTTAATGCCACTTTCTCTACTGGTGCAGCAACAGGTGCTGGCTCAGCTGGACGTTGTTCAACTACTGGAGCTGGCTCTTCGCTGCCACCAAATTTGTACACCACACCTAGTGTCGCACTTTCTGCGCTAGCACGTACGATATCGTTGTTAATGTCAGTTAGGTTTTGGTATTCCAAACGCATAGTAACGTTGTTGTTGGTGTTAAATTCCAGACCCGCTGCACCTAAGTATGAGTAGTCTTCTTGACTGCCGTAATCAACAAAAGCACCACCAATTTTACCGTAAAGTGCTATGCCTTCTGTGAGAGGCAAGCTGAGTCTTGGAGCAAGCGTATACGCTTGGACCTTCTCATCTGCCAATCCTTCCGCAGTAAATTTACCTAAGTAATCGTATCCCGCTTCAACAGAAAGCCACTGGTTTGCTTGGTAGCCCAGAAACGCACCAAGCGCTTTGTCATCCTCATCACAAGTTTGACCAGCTTGACATGCGTCATCCAACCAAGATTTACCGACCTTACCTCCGACATACACTTCTGCCACTGCTGCAGAAGAAGCAAAAAGTAACGTCGCTGAA
>JBOFIW010000370.1:0-1695 GCA_051650365.1 Vibrio sp.
TTAGACATTGCTCAGCTTGAGCAAGTGGTGAACTATGACATGCCATTCAAAGCAGAAGATTATGTGCACCGCATCGGGCGTACTGGCCGCGCAGGCTTAGCCGGTTTGGCGGTTTCTCTGCTGTCTCATGATGAAGAGCCACAACTCGAAGCGATTGAGCGTTTGCTAAATACGCGTCTTCCTCAAGAATGGCTGAAAGGTTTTGAACCAAGCCCGGTTGTGCGTGAGGAAAACTCTCCGCGCCGTGCCAATAGTCGTTCGGCGGAAAAGCGTAAGATGAAAGCACAACTCAAGATCCACGCTCAGCGTGGTAAACGAAAATAGCAGCCCTATGATGGCGAATTACTTTGTCTTTACTGGTTGTAATTATGCTGTTTGAATTTCCCTAAATGAATAAGGCGCTTAAAGCGCCTTATTTGGCAAAGAAGGAATGGGAATGTCGGTTTCTGTTTGGAAATTACGCCAATCATGGCAAAGCTGGTACACCAACTCACGAACGGATTTAGGGCGCATGATGAACGTATCCTCAATATTGAATTTCACTACCATCAATTGATTAAACAGTTGCCAATGCCGGAGTAAGCACTCATCAAGCTCTTGAGTTTCATCGCACCATGTTTCTCGTAAAAAGGGAGTCAAGCTGGCTGCACTGTGTGTGTACATGATCATTTGCCACTTGATTTCCCAAACTTTAATCGGACTTTTCGGAAATTGTTGATTGTAGTCTGCAGCAAGTGACTCAATTAAAACTTGGATTTCTCCAGAGGTATCGAGAAAGTAATCAAACAATTTATCTTCTTGGCGAACCGCATCGGCGATCAGTTGGATTGGTTGTTTAACAATCAGGCCATGTGCTAATAAACGCATGATGAGTTGGTAAAGTTTGATATTAACAGGGGTATTCGCTGGGATCTCGGCCAATATTTTCTGCATGTAGTGCACGGTATAGGCATGTAATCCATCGCTGATGCTATGCCAAATTTTCTCTTTACTGCCAAAGTGATGGCGAATCAGGCTATGTGATACGCCTGCCTTTTCACTGATATTACGCAGTGAAACACGCGAATACCCGAGCTCACAAAATAGCTCAGCGGCGATCGTTAAAATAAGGTGGCGAGTTTTTTGGGCATCTTGCGCACTGCGACGCCCTTGTTTTTTTTCTATCATTACTTAATGTTGGCTTGCTTGGAACTCACCCATCTTTTACCAGATTTTCGAACCTTTTTCATCGCAGCTGAACATAAAAAGATGCATAACTGCGGTTTTCGTTAAGGTTGTGAAGCATAAAATGCGGCAACATCGCGTAAATCTTGATCATTGAGGCGTTGTAGTTGGGCTTTCATCATTTCAGCCATAGGGCCAGTTCTTTCTCCATTTTGGTAGGCTTTCATTGAGTTATAAAGGTATAGCTCATTTTGATTATTCAGATTGGGGTAGCTAGGTTGACTTGCTTTGCCATCGCTGCCGTGGCAAAACACGCAACTTGGCGCCTTTTGCTGGCCAAGTACAGGATCGCCACTAGCAAAGAGCGGATTTGAGACAATGGATAAGCAAAGCAGAGGGAAAACAAGGCGCATCGTTAGGCTCCAAATGAGAGGGCTAGTTTAATTAATATGGAGTGTAAAGCTTCCCCTAAGGGGAAGCTCAAGATGATGTTAGGTGAGATTTGGCCACTTTGCGATCGAATCGTGCTCG
>JBOFIW010000371.1:0-3456 GCA_051650365.1 Vibrio sp.
TTGTGTAAGGTGTCGGCTTCAGTTTGTAGAAAATGGACAATGGATTCTGCCGCACCTACTGCTAACTGTTTGGCGTGGTAGTAAGTACCAAGATCACGCAGTGGCTGGTAAAACTCGGGGGCGAGGATCAAAATAAATAGCCCAGCAAATAAGGTGACGCCAGCACCGTAATAGCCGAAGTTGAGTTCACCTATATAACTAAAACCAAAATAAACCGCGGTTAGCGCAATGGAGATCGAGGTGAAAAACTCTAATACCGCGGAAGAGAGAAACGCGATACGCAGTACATCCATAGTGCGATGGCGGAATACTTCAGAAGCGCCGCGCATTTGCTCAGTTTCCGTTGCCGCACGATCGAAAAGGCGAATGGTCGTCAGGGCTTGTAAGCGATCATAAAAATGACCTGACAAGCGCTGTAGTGCTTTAAAGTTTTTTCGGCTGGCATCGGCAGCTTTAATACCGACGAGTGCCATAAACAGCGGAACCAACGGCGCTGTGATCAGAAAAATCAGTCCGGCAGCCCAGTTCACAGGAAAAACGACGGCGAGAATCACAAAAGGCACCATCACGGAAAGAGACATCTGCGGTAGGTAGCGAGCAAAGAAGTCGTGCATGTTTTCGACTTGCTCAAGCATCAAGGCTGCCCATGAGCCGGCAGGTTTACCTTTGATGTACGCTGGCCCTAAATCGCGAAGTTTATTGAGGATGAGCTCACGAATGTAGCGCCTGATCTCCTCCCCACAGCGGTATCCCGCCATTTCGCGTCCCCATGAGCAAAGGGCGCGCAGCGCGATGAGAACCACTAAACCGACAAATTGTGGGATGAGCAGGTGCTTATCGACTTGTTCAATAATCAGTTGGTGGAGAACCGATGCGAGGAGTGCGGCTTGCGCCACCAGAAATAGGCTTGATAAAACACCTAACCCAACAGCTATTGCAAGCCAGCGCTTAGCCAGTTTGCTTTGCTGCTTGAGCCAGAGATTCAAGCTACGCTGTTTTTTCTTATCCATTTGAAAAGGCTTAATGAGAATAATAATTGTAATAGGCCGCCAGTATACAAAGAAAAGCCCGACGGTTATACCCGTCGGGCTTTGCAAAAATAAAAACTGGTGTTACGTGTAGAGTCGGTTATTTACCCTGGCTATCCAGATAACGCTCAGCATCCAATGCTGCCATGCAGCCTGTTCCGGCTGAAGTAATGGCTTGGCGGTAGTTGTGATCCATCACATCACCTGCGGCAAACACACCTTCAATGCTGGTTTGGGTTGCATTACCTTCAAGACCAGATTTTACGACAATGTAGCCGTTTTTCATTTCTAGTTGGCCTTCAAAAATTTGCGAGTTAGGTTGGTGACCGATGGCAATGAACACGCCCATGACATCTAAGTTTTCAGTCAGATCGGATTGGGTATCTTTCAAGCGAACGCCAGTTACGCCCATCTCATCACCCAACACTTCATCCAAAGTGCGATGAGTGTGCAGAACGATGTTGCCATTCGCTACTTTATCCATCAGACGGTCGATCAGAATTTTTTCACTACGGAAGCTGTCACGGCGGTGAATCAGGTGCACTTCTGCCGCGATATTTGAGAGGTAAAGTGCCTCTTCAACCGCAGTATTACCACCACCAACAACGGCGACTTTCTGGTTGCGATAGAAGAAACCATCACAGGTTGCACAAGCAGAAACACCGCGTCCTTTAAACGCTTCTTCTGATTCTAAACCAAGATACTTGGCTGATGCGCCTGTTGAGATGATCAACGCATCACAAGTGTACTCTTGGCTATCACCTGTCAGACGGAATGGGCGAGAAGAGAGATCAACCGCGTTAATGTGGTCAAAGACGATTTCAGTATCGAAACGTTCAGCGTGCTCTTTCATGCGATCCATAAGCCCAGGACCGGTTAAGCCTTCAGCATCACCTGGCCAGTTTTCCACTTCAGTTGTGGTGGTGAGCTGGCCGCCTTGCTGCATGCCTGTGACGAGCACTGGTTTTAGGTTAGCGCGCGCTGCGTAAACTGCGGCTGTGTAACCTGCAGGGCCAGAGCCAAGGATCAGAAGTTTGCTGTGTTTCACGTTACTCATGAAGTACTCCGATAAGGAAGAAAGGGAGTTTGCTCATTGCTTGAACTAGGAATTAAGACGCAAGCGAATGAAATAAATTGGTTTCGATTGTAGGGAATATAAAGTGTGAATGAAAGTAGCTCACTGAGCATAAATCGTAATTGTTTATTCTCTTTCTTCCATCCCATCACAAGATTGGTTTTGGCTCACTTGTGTATAATTTTATGCTAACTGATTGGTCATATTCCCTATTTAACATCGCCTAGTGAAAGACTCTGGTTTATCAATTTTTACTATTGACTTACTAGGCAGATTAACGGCTAAGACGTAATAAATCAGCATAAAGAAACAAAATATGAATGCATGTGGTTTATTTTTCCAGTGATTGTTGTTTTTGCCAAATAAATGATTAACCTTAAATGTAAGTGAAATGTAAATTTCATTGCGATGTGGCTTATTCATTAAGGAGTCGATGATGTTGCGTTCTCACCCCAATACCCTACATATCACTCAGTTAAGCTCGGCGGCGATTCACCAACTTGCCCCATCTTTTGCAGAGCTACCGCATACTAGTCATGCGGATGGGCAGTATCGCTTACGCCGATACTCAGTTATTCATTTTATGGATGGGCAAGTGGTGGAAGTCGATAAGCATGATTTCATGCAAACGGATCAGATTAATCACTTCCAAGGCAATGTGGTGCGCCGTTTTGAGCCACTCCAATTAAGTACCTTAAAAAGTGATGGCTTGCGCGAGTTGTGTTTGTTGTTTATGGAAGCCAACTCGTTACCGAATGGACAAGAGATTGAAATTCACCAAATGCGCATCGCCGCAGTGTTTGATGAAACCTTGGTGGCTCCAGAAGGGGTGCATCAAGATGGTTTTGACCATATTGCGATTGTTGGAATCGATCGCCATAACATAGTCGGTGGCGAGATCATGCTCTATTTAAGCAGCCACGAAGCGCCTTTTTTCCGCAAGGTATTGGAAAATGGTGAAGTTGCTTTACTTGCGGATAGTCAGTTATGGCACAATGCATGCCCAATCCGAGCGGTGAACCATGCTCAAGAAGGGCATATGGATGTATTTGTGCTGACGGCTAAGGATGGTCGCTATGCGCTTCACTCCTGAGCTGGTTCGTGAACAGTTTCCTGCGTTAAGCCAAAAAGTGAATGATAAGCTTGTAGTATTTTTTGATGGGCCAGGTGGTTCACAAGTGCCACAAGCGGTGCTGGATGCTATGGTGACTTATCTTGGGCGTTACAATGCCAACTTGGGTGGACATTACTTTTCAAGCCACAAAACGGTCGAATTGGTACAAAGCGCGCGTGAACATGTGCAGGCGTTACTGAATGCCCCCTCTCCAGAGTCGATTGTTTTTGGGCCGAACA
>JBOFIW010000372.1:0-1126 GCA_051650365.1 Vibrio sp.
TAATGCAGTTGTTTCAGGGAAGGCCATTTATTATTCATCGTAAAATCCGATTACAACAATCGTTTTTTTTCGCTTTCCTCAATGTACCATCTTCCCTACACTAATTCTCGTTGTCTGAGAATATTCTCATCACCTCTAACTGAATCAATACGGGAGTTGCTATGGTTCTGGTAGCACGTCAAGCCCCAGACTTTACTGCAGCAGCAGTACTGGGTAACGGTGAAATCGTTGATAATTTCAACCTGAAGCAGCACATCGCAGGTAAAGCGGCCGTTCTGTTCTTCTATCCGCTGGACTTCACTTTTGTGTGCCCTTCTGAGCTGATCGCTTTTGATCACCGCATCGAAGAGTTCCAAAAACGCGGTGTTGAGGTGATTGGTGTTTCTATCGACTCCGAATTCACCCACAACGCATGGCGTAAGACCCCAGTAGACAAGGGCGGTATCGGCGAAGTTCGTTACCCACTGGTTGCTGACGTTAAACACGACATCTGCCGCGCTTACGGTGTTGAGCTGGAAGAAGCGGGTGTTGCTCTGCGTGGTTCTTTCCTGATCGACAAGCACGGCGTTGTGCGTCATCAGGTAGTAAACGACCTGCCACTGGGCCGTAACATTGATGAAATGCTGCGTATGGTTGATGCGCTGCAATTCCACGAAGAGCACGGCGATGTGTGCCCAGCTCAGTGGGAAAAAGGCAAGAAAGCGATGGAAGCCTCTCCGGACGGCGTAGCTCGCTTCCTGGCAGAAAACTCTGGCGATCTGTAATCGCTAAGCAGCCCAAGAGCTGTGTAAACTGACCTAATGAAAAACGCTTATCCCTTGGGATAAGCGTTTTTTTCTGCGCTTGATGGCTGACTATGCCTCATCACAAACGATGTCAGATGGGTCAGACCTCTGCCCCATGATAAGGCATCACCACCCCAACAGTAACAACCTATATTCAGTTAGCGATTTAACCACTCACCATAGCGGAACAGGCCATACTCGCCCGGCTGCATCGGATGCCACACTTCATCTTGGGTCAATGGCTGCGTGGCGATGATCGTCACCACATCTTGCGGCGTGGTCTGCTGCTGAAAATCAATCATCACGTCTTCATCCAGCAAGGTGGCTTTGCCAAACGGCGC
>JBOFIW010000373.1:0-1862 GCA_051650365.1 Vibrio sp.
TGAATATCAGCCACCAAAGGCACTGAGACTTGCTGTTTGATCTGTTTGAACGCTTCTGCTGCATCCATCGTAGGGATCGAGACGCGTACGATATCCGCACCCACTTTTTCCAAAGACTTGATCTGCGCAACCGTGGCAGCCACGTCTGTGGTTCGGGTGTTGGTCATAGATTGCACGGCGATGGGCGCACCATCACCAATAGGAACGTCGCCCACATAGATACGTGTCGAGGGGCGACGTTTAATAGGAGACTCATGTTGCATAGACATTTTTCTAAGGTAAGGTCAATCTTGCTACTTTGCCGGAAGTATACCCAGAAAGGTCGACGGGTTCACTCGCTAATGTAATTGAAACACCTTCTGGCGCACCAAGTACCACTTTGTAAGGGCGCAAACCATTCAAACTGATGCTCTGTCCGGCTTTTTTAACTCCAGTAGAAAGTGTTTTACCGGAAGCATCTTTCACTTGAATCCAACAGTCAGAGGAAAAGTTCATCACCAATAATGCAGAAGCCTCTTCAACTGGAGCTACAGCTGGTTCAGTGGGTGTAGTAGGTGCAGGCTGCGTTGCTGGAACGGCCTCCGTTTGCGCAATCGGTGTTACCACGGCTTCCGTTGAAGTAGGGACTTCTGTCACCACTTCAGCATCATTAGGTGCCGGAGGGGTAAGTTCATCGGATTGACTTGTTGACGGTGGCACTTCCAAAAGAGGCGTTTCTTCACTCGGTGGAGCGCTATTTTGTAGATCATTCAGCGGTGGTACTGTAGCAAACTCTTCATCAACGATACTAGTCCCATCAATAGAGTGAGTCTCTAGTGCTGCCGCTTCCCCTTCAACCACTGTTTGTGAAGGTATCAAATTGCTTTTCTGGCTATTTTGCCACCACCATAAGGTAGACATGCCAATGATCACCGCAAACACCATCCAAGTGATAAGCATGATTCTAGTATCATGCAGTTGACGTTTGGTTTTCTTTGAGAAGCTCTTCATGTCAGGTTGTACGGGTTCTTGTTGACAATAGCTGTCATCAAAAGCACACAAAATTTCTGTTTCACGAATCCCCACCGCTTTTGCATATGAACGTAAGTAACCACGTGTAAACGTTGCCACTTGACCATCTTCAAAACGGTTATCTTCGATACTCTGAATGATCGAGAGACGCAATCTGAGTCGATCGGCCACTTGCCGTTGGGTTAGTCCTAATTCTTCGCGTTTTTGTTTGAGTAGTGTTCCCGGCGCAACTTTTTCAATGGCTTGCTCTGTGGTTTCTGGCTGGGTGTAATCGTGTTGTTCAGTAGTCATCCGTAAATTCAATCTCTTTGTTTGGACTAAGCCGCTCAGGCCGATCACTTTTATTCTTCATTATAGGTAGTGATGGGACAGCTTTGCTTAATCAATGCAATTAGTTAGCGAGTCGCTTTGTTATAACTCAAATCAAGTTTGAGAAAATTTGCCCCATTCTAATAGATATTGTTGGCTAAACAATAAAGAAATGGCCAATAAATCACAGTTAGTTCAAGGTTTTTCTTTGTTCTGAGATTCAAGATAAGCGAATTGTCGTTATATTAGGCAAAAATAAAGCCAGAGCAACATCTCTGGCTTTATTCAACAAATCACAGTGTTTTTACGGGGATCGCTTGTTCAGCCAATTGTTTTGCCTTGGTACGTTTGGTTCGGTCGATGACATCTCCGACTAACTGGCCACATGCAGCATCAATATCATCTCCGCGAGTCTTGCGAATCGTTACCGTGTGCTCATATTGCATCAAGGTTTTTTGGAAACGATCGATGCGTGAGTTACTTGGCTTTTTGTATGGTGAGCCTGGGTACGGGTTAAATGGGATCAGGTTAATTTTACAAGG
>JBOFIW010000374.1:0-1386 GCA_051650365.1 Vibrio sp.
GACATGCCGACTTTGACATCGGTGGCTGCCTGAACGGTGGCAGAAGAAAGGGCTAGGGCAGCCAGAGCGATGTTAAACCAGTGTTTCATTGTGTGACTCCTGTATTATTTATGTTTATATCCTACTGGTAATTGACTCATTAAAAGAAATAACCAGTAGTTATTAACAATAACTGATCAAAATCCCAAAGGTGGGGATAACTGTTAAAGATCGTTAGATATGTGGATCTTTATGTGGGTAGCACGCGTAAAATATGTGTGGATCTTAGCTGTTGAAGCAAAAACCGTGTGAATAACTTAGATCTTATTCACTGGATCTACGATCCAGCGCTGGCGATCTGAGTTATCAACAGGTAGAATTGCTCCTCTTTACCGATCGTTGATTTTTGAGTGAGGGAATCGTGTCATCTTCGCTATGGTTGCAATGCTTGCAACGGCTTCAGGAAGAGCTACCTGCCGCAGAATTCAGTATGTGGGTGCGTCCGCTTCAAGCGGAGCTCAATGACAATACTCTCACTTTATTCGCCCCTAACCGCTTCGTGCTGGATTGGGTGCGCGATAAGTATCTCAACAACATCAACCGTCTGCTGATGGAATTCAGTGGCAATGATGTGCCTAACTTGCGTTTTGAAGTGGGCAGTCGCCCTGTGGTGGCGCCAAAATCAACTCCGGTACGTACCGCGGCGGATGTTGCGGCAGAATCGTCGGCTCCTGCGCAATTGGCGCAGCGTAAACCTGTCCATAAAACGTGGGATGATGACACTTCGGCGGCCGATATTACTCACCGCTCGAATGTGAACCCGAAACACAAGTTCAACAACTTTGTGGAAGGTAAATCTAACCAATTAGGTTTAGCGGCGGCTCGTCAAGTGTCAGATAACCCAGGCGCGGCGTATAACCCCCTCTTTTTGTATGGCGGAACCGGTTTGGGTAAAACTCACTTGCTGCATGCGGTGGGCAACGCGATTGTTGATAACAACCCGAATGCCAAAGTGGTGTACATGCACTCTGAGCGTTTCGTGCAAGACATGGTAAAAGCCCTACAAAATAACGCGATTGAAGAATTTAAACGCTACTATCGCAGTGTAGATGCCTTGCTGATCGACGATATTCAATTCTTTGCCAATAAAGAGCGTTCGCAAGAAGAGTTCTTCCACACCTTTAACGCGCTGCTGGAAGGCAACCAACAAATTATTTTGACTTCTGACCGCTATCCGAAAGAGATCAGTGGCGTAGAAGATCGTCTCAAATCGCGTTTTGGTTGGGGTTTAACGGTAGCGATCGAGCCGCCGGAGTTGGAAACCCGCGTCGCGATCTTGATGAAAAAAGCCGAAGATCACCAAATTCATCTGCCGGATGAAGTGGCTTTCTTTATTGCTAAACGCCT
>JBOFIW010000375.1:0-4485 GCA_051650365.1 Vibrio sp.
TAAAATAAAGCGATTCAGGATAGCTCCAGATGACGGAAAAAAAGAAGCGTGGCTTGTTGTCATGGCTTGGATTTGGTGACGAAGAGAAAAACCAAACCACTGTAACGGATACTCAAACGCAGGATGAACCACAAAGCCAACCCGATGTTGAACCTATCGAGATTCAGGCTGAAACTGCGTTAACAGAAACAGAAACAGAAACAGAAACAGAAACAGTTGAACCTGCACGTATTGTTGAACAAGAGAAACCGACGGAAAGTTTCTTCGCTCGCTTAAAACGCAGTTTGAGTCGTACCAAAGCTAATATTGGTGCAGGCTTTTTTGGCCTGTTCAAAGGCAAGAAGATTGATGATGAGCTATTTGAAGAGCTTGAAGAGCAGTTACTGATTGCTGATGTTGGTATGGATACTACCACCAAAATCATTACCAACTTGACAGCGAAAGCCTCTCGCCAACAACTACGTGATGGTGAAGCGCTGTACGGTTTACTGAAAGAAGAGATGGCGGAGATCTTGGCTCAGGTTGAGCAGCCACTTGTGATTGAAACCGATAAGAAACCTTACGTGATCTTGATGGTGGGTGTGAACGGCGTGGGCAAAACTACCACGATCGGTAAGCTTGCCAAACAGTTCCAAGCGCAAGGCAAGAAAGTGATGCTGGCCGCCGGTGACACCTTCAGAGCTGCTGCTGTAGAGCAGTTGCAAGTATGGGGTGAGCGTAACCAAGTTCCGGTGATTGCCCAGCATACTGGTGCAGACAGTGCATCGGTTATTTATGATGCGATTGAAGCGGCGAAAGCGCGTGGCATTGATGTGGTGATTGCGGATACCGCAGGCCGTCTGCAAAACAAAAGTAACCTGATGGAAGAGCTGCGCAAAATTGTTCGCGTAATGAAAAAGATTGATGATAGCGCACCACACGAAATCATGTTGACGCTGGATGCTGGCACAGGGCAAAACGCGATCAGCCAAGCGAAGCTATTTAGTGAAGTTGCTCCTATTACAAGCATTACACTCACTAAGCTGGATGGCACCGCCAAAGGTGGCGTGATTTTCGCGATTGCCGATCAATTCCAGATCCCAATCCGCTATATCGGTGTCGGTGAGAAAATTGACGACTTACGTCCATTTGCAACACAAGAGTTTATCGACGCGCTGTTTAGCCGCGAAGAGTAACCAAATCTGAGTTGGCACACTGTGCCAGCCTTGTCAGGGGGAGACGGCGTGATCAGATTTCAGCAAGTCAGTAAAGCGTATCGAGGTGGACGACAAGCGTTGCAGAAAGTGGATTTCCACTTACGGCGTGGTGAAATGGCTTTTCTCGGTGGTCATTCTGGGGCGGGAAAAAGTACCCTACTTAAGCTGATTTGTGCCATTGAGCGACCAACTGACGGAAAAATTAGCTTCAATGGGCATGATATTACCCGGATCCCAAACCGGGACATTCCGTTTTTGCGCCGCAATATTGGGATTGTGTTCCAAGACCATCGTTTGTTGATGGATCGTAGTATCTATGACAATGTCGCATTACCGATGCGTATTGAATCAATTTCGGAAAATGACATTAAGCGCCGTGTTTCGGCAGCACTCGATAAAACTGGCTTGCTCGATAAAGCCCGTTGTTTGCCAAGCCAGCTTTCTGGTGGTGAGCAACAGCGAGTGGGAATTGCCCGAGCGGTCGTTAACCGTCCCACCTTATTACTGGCTGATGAACCAACAGGTAACCTCGATCCAGAACTTTCTAGCCGAGTGCTGCGTCTGTTTGAAGAGTTTAACCGTGCGGGGGTGACCATTTTATTGGCGACGCACGATATTCATCTGGTGAATTCGCGTCCGCAATATCGCCATCTGGAACTCAATCAGGGTTTTTTAAGTGAGGTAGCGGATTATGGCTGTTAAGCCGGGTAACAAGAAAATCAGTAAAGCCACCAAAAGCAAACCGCGCGATGTCAAACGAGCTAAAACTGATAGTTTTCTCGCGATTCATTTAAAGCAAGCCAAAGCTTCCTTTTCTGCTTTGTGGCAACGTCCACTGGGCAACATTTTGACTTTGGCGGTAATTTCTATGGCGTTGGCACTACCCGCAAGCTTATATCTGCTGAGTAAGAATATCGCTTCGGTTGCAGAACGAGTGGCTGGGCCTTCTCAATTGAGCGTTTACTTACAAACTGATATTGCAGAACCACGCGTTATTGTACTGAAAGATGATCTTGAGCGGCGTGATGAAATTGCCAAGGTGAAATACATTTCGCCTCAGCAAGGCCTGGATGATTTAAGTCAGTATGCAGGCTTTGAGCAAGCGATCAGCCTACTCGATAACGCGACCTTACCTGCGGTGCTAGTGGTGACACCTAAAGTGGATAGCCGAGAGCAGATCAAAGCACTGGTAGAAAAACTGCAAGCCGAACAAGGTGTGACCGATGTGCGCATGGATGAAGATTGGTTTGCCCGCTTAGATGCGATTCGCCACTTGGCGACCATCGTTGTGATTAGTTTATCCAGCTTGATGTTGATGTCGGTATTTTTGATTGTGGGCAATACGCTACGTTTTAATGTGCAAGCCAACAAGGAAGAGATCCAAACCATGAAACTCATCGGCGCGACTGATGCGTATATTCTGCGTCCTTATCTCTATTCAGGGATGTGGTTTGGTTTACTCGGTGCCGTAGCTGCATGGCTACTAACGGCATTAATGACGATTTTACTCAATGGTGCGGTGGAAGCTCTCGCTCAATTGTATGACAGCCGTTTCCGTTTGATTGGCCTTGGCTGGGATGAATCGTTACTGCTTTTAATGCTCGGCGTGTTTCTGGGGTGTGTCGCAGCGAACGTCTCGGCAAAACGACATCTGAAAGAAATTGAACCTGTTTAAGTGATAATGGTCATAAATGGGCGGCTGATTCAAAGTTGAGGCAGTGCTTGACTTGAGTTGCCCTTTTGTTTATGCATAATGACCAGTCAAACTTGAAACCTGTTCATTTTAGGTTCAAGCTTGTTGCGGTAAAACAGCGTATCCAGATCAGCGAATGATGAGGAATTGAATGACTAACCAAGCGTATCCAATGGCTCTTGTTTCCCAAGACAGCTTAGATAGCTACATCCGCTCAGTAAACGGTTACCCGATGCTGACAGCTGATGAAGAGCGTGAGCTGGCAGAGCGATTACATTACAAAGAGGATATCGAGGCTGCGAAAGGTCTGATTTTGTCGCACCTTCGATTTGTTGTTCACGTTGCTCGTGGTTATTCCGGTTATGGCCTGCCAATGGCGGATTTAGTGCAAGAAGGCAATATCGGTCTGATGAAAGCGGTAAAGCGCTTTAACCCTGAGATGGGGGTAAGACTGGTTTCGTTTGCCGTGCACTGGATTAAAGCCGAAATTCATGAATACGTGCTACGTAACTGGCGTATTGTGAAAATCGCCACCACCAAAGCACAGCGCAAACTGTTCTTTAATCTGCGTAAATCTAAAAAACGCCTTGGCTGGTTTAATAACGGCGAAGTCGAAACCGTAGCACGTGAGTTGGGTGTTGAACCTGCTGAAGTACGTGAAATGGAATCTCGTTTGGCAGCACAAGATGCCGCGTTTGAGATGTCTGCTGAAGATGATGAAAACGGCATGGCCTACACTGCGCCTGTGCTGTATCTCGAAGACAAACATTCTGACTTGGCGGACAACCTAGAAGCGGAAAACTGGGAAGCGCATACCACACAGCGCCTCAGCATGGCTCTGGCGAGTCTTGATGAGCGTAGCCAACACATTGTGCGTGCTCGTTGGTTGGATGATGACAACAAAACCACACTGCAAGATTTGGCCGAAATGTATGGCGTTTCTGCTGAGCGTATTCGTCAGCTTGAGAAAAACGCGATGCGTAAGCTGAAAGAAGCGGTGGGTGAGTTCTGATTTCACATTGCGTAACCGCTTGATAAGAGAAGGTCTGGTTAATACCAGACCTTTTTTGTTTTTATCCAGTCCTCATTTCCTACTCTAAGCTGTCACTTCAAGTAGGAAGGGGATAAAACACTAGTTTATTAAAACAGTCTATTAAGACCATTTAAGGCCGCGACGCGGAAAGCTTCGGCCATCGTTGGGTAGTTAAAGGTGGTATTCACGAAATACTCAATGGTATTGGCTTCACCTTTTTGTTCCATGATCGCTTGACCGATATGGATAATTTCCGCGGCACGTTCACCAAAGCAGTGAATACCTAAAATCTCTTTGGTTTCGCGATGGAACAAGATTTTTAAGCTACCAATATCTTTGCCAGCAATTTGTGCTCGAGCCAAATGCTTAAAGGAAGCGCGTCCCACTTCATAAGGGACTTTAGCTGCCGTCAGCTCTTGCTCTGTGCGGCCAACAGAACTGATCTCTGGGATGGTGTAGATGCCGGTTGGGATGTCTTCCGTCAGTAAGTTAGCCGCTTGACCATGAATAATGGCTTGAGCCACGAATCGCCCTTGGTCATATGCCGCACTCGCGAGGCTTGG
>JBOFIW010000376.1:0-2654 GCA_051650365.1 Vibrio sp.
TGGATTAACTGGTAGAAAGCGTGCTGGCCGTTAGTGCCTGGCTCACCCCAAATAATTGGGCCAGTCTGGTAAGTCACTGGGTTGCCATCACGGTCAACGTACTTACCGTTAGATTCCATATTGCCTTGTTGGAAGTAAGCCGCGAAGCGATGCAGGTACTGATCGTAAGGCAGGATCGCTTCAGATTCTGCACCGTGGAAGTTGTTATACCAAATACCAATCAGCGCCAAAATCACCGGAATATTGCTTTCAAACGGTGTATTCACGAAATGCTGATCCATTTCATGAGCACCCGCTAACAGCTCAACAAAGTTGTCGTAACCAATAGACAGAATGATAGAAAGACCAATCGCTGACCACAGTGAGTAACGACCGCCTACCCAATCCCAGAATTCGAACATGTTGTCGGTGTCGATACCAAACTCAGCGACCGCTTTACCGTTCGTTGATAACGCAGCAAAGTGTTTCGCGACATGTGCTTCATCGCCCGCCACTTTTAGGAACCAATCACGCGCTGTGTGTGCGTTGGTCATGGTTTCTTGCGTGGTGAAGGTTTTTGAAGCCACAAGGAATAGTGTGGTTTCCGGATCCACTTTTTTCAGTGTCTCCGCCATGTGCGTACCATCAACGTTCGACACAAAGTGCATGGTCAGATGGTTCTTATAAGGTACCAACGCTTCGGTCACCATGTATGGACCAAGGTCAGAACCACCGATACCGATATTCACTACATCGGTAATCGCTTTGCCAGTGAAACCTTTCCAGTCACCGCCAATCACACGCTCAGAGAAAGCTTTCATTTTAGCCAGTACAGCGTTCACTGCTGGCATCACATCTTCACCGTTCACCAGCACAGGTGAGTTGCTGCGATTACGCAGTGCCGTGTGCAGAACCGCACGATCTTCAGTCTGGTTGATCGCCTCACCTTTAAACATGGCTGCAATCGCTGACTGAAGTTCGGTTTCTTTAGCCAAAGCAAACAGGTGCTGCATGGTTTCAGCATTCACAAGGTTTTTCGAATAGTCGACCAGAATGTCTTGCCCAAAGCGCGCAGAGTATTTAGCAAAACGTTCACTGTCTTGCTCAAAAAGTGCTTTTAAGTCCATATCCTGAGCGGATTCAAAATGCGCGGTCAGCGCTTTCCAAGCTTGGGTTTGCGTTGGATTGATATTTTTCAACATGGCATCTATCCCGATGTTACTGTGGTTTTATTCCATCTCAATACAGGCTTAGCTCTGCCGATGGAATCCCCGATTTAAGCAAAAAGAATAGGTTAAAAATGAGTTTTCCGCGTGGGAATAACATGTAATTAATTTTCAGTGAATCATTATGAGCGAACTCATTTGCACCCACTTTGCGATAGGTCACGTAAACCGACCCTAACTCATTTTTGTCTGGTAATCTGCGTCGCTCACCTTACCCTTAAACATTCACTTTGCCAATATACTTAAGGAGCTGGCTTTATGTGGCAGCAGCAACAAATCCAGTTACGCCCACGTCCACGGGGATTTCACCTGATCACTGATGAAATTGAACAACAATTACCACAGCTCAAAGCGTTAAATGTCGGTTTGTTACATCTATTTATTCAGCACACTTCCGCCAGTCTCACCATCAATGAGAATGCTGATCCCACTGTGCACCAAGATATGGAGGCCCATTTTAACCACGTAGTTCCTGAGGGTGCGCCTTACTATCGGCACATTTATGAGGGCGATGATGACATGCCAGCTCACATCAAATCTTCATTACTCGGATGCGGTGTGAGCATACCGATTTGCAATGGTCGACTGGCGTTAGGAACTTGGCAGGGAATCTATCTGGGAGAGCATAGAGATCATGGCGGAGCGAGGAGGATCATCGCCACGATTCAGGGTGAATGAATAACCAAGAGGTTCACTCACCGACATTTGAGTAGACGGTGAGCGAGACCATAAATAAGCAGGCTAAATGCCTGCTCCTGAATAAGACATTTCCACGCGCGATGTGAGTTTAGTGACTAACTCATACCCAAGCGTACCGATATGGGCGGCCACTTCCTCGACGGGAAGTTCACGCCCCCACAGCATGGCCTCATCGCCCACACAATCGGTCGCCTCTGGCCCTAAATCGACCGTCAGCATATCCATTGATACACGGCCCGCAATGGGCACACGGCGACCATTGACCACCACAGGCGTACCATTCGGTGCAGTGCGTGGATAGCCATCTCCATAACCAATCGCAATCACACCAATTTTGGTATCACGCTGGCTGGTCCAAATACCACCATAGCCCACGCTTTCTCCTGCTTTCACTTCGCGCACTGCGATCAAGTGTGATTTCAAGGTCATCACTGGCTGATACCCTAGCTCCTCAGCACTTTTTTCCGCAAAAGGAGAAACGCCGTACATAATAATGCCCGGTCTAACCCACTCGAGTTGGCTTTGAGACCAAGCCAATAATCCTGCTGAGGCAGCGAGTGAACGCTCTCCCTGACAACCTTGAGTCAGCGATAAAAACAGCTCGGTTTGCTCGGCAGTCGTAGATTTATCAAGTTCATCAGCACAACCGAAATGGCTCATATAACGCAACGGTTTTGCCACGTTGGCACATTGGTGTAAGCGATTGACGAAATCTTGATACTGCTCTGGGCGAACGCCTAAACGGTGCAT
>JBOFIW010000377.1:0-1312 GCA_051650365.1 Vibrio sp.
ATTCAAATGGTCACTCAGTTCATTGATAAATCTTTTTTGATTATCATCAACGAGTGCCCACACAGATTGATTGGTTTATATTGTTAAAGAGCGCTCTTCCTTGCGGTCTGCTTCAGAAGAGGCGGCCATTTTAGCGAGAATCAATTTCGTGTCAAACACTTTTTTCAATTTTCTTTTCTGGCCTGTTGAGCTATCAATTTGGCTGTGAGCCCTTGCTGCGTCAACGAGGGCGCATTATAGAGATCCGTTTCACACTGGCAAGTGTTTTTTGAGAAAATTTATAAAAATAACGCTTAAGCGCTGCATTTACGCGCAAGACCTTATTTATCACGCTTTATTCATACCTTGATGACAACTTATCCACAGAGTTATTCTTTTTCTGGAACAAAAACGAAAGAAGTCGCTTCATAGCGACCTCTCTTTATTATGCCTAGATCTTAAAACGCTCTCTTTTTATTGGTTTGAGTCATTATTATCTTCGTGTAAACCACACTCACGCTTTAAACCAAAGAAGCGAGTTTGTTCTTCACTCATCCCCGGTTGCCATTTCTGTGTAGTGTGAGTATCTCCAACCGAAAGATAACCTTGTTCCCAAAGTGGGTGATAAGGTAGATCGTTGTTCTTGAGGTAATAGTGCACATCTTTATTGGTCCAATCGATCACTGGCAAGAATTTAAACACGCCATTTTGTACTGATAAAATCGGTAGACTGGCTCGTGACTGCGACTGCTCACGTCGTAAGCCCGAAAACCAAGTGCCGATGCTGAGTTCATCCAACGCTCTACGCATCGGTTCTACTTTATTAATCTGGTTGTAGCGTTCAATCCCCTCGACACCTTGTTCCCATAGTTTTCCATAGCGAGCTTCTTGCCAAGCTGCTGATACAGGCGCTGAGTAAACTTTTAAGTTCAGATTGAGGCGCTCAGTAAGCTCATCAATAAACTGATAGGTTTCTGGGAAAAGATAGCCCGTATCTGTGAGTACAACGGGAATATCACTTTTCACTGAAGTAAGCAGGCGAAGCATAACCGCAGCTTGGATACCAAAGCTAGACGACAACGCATGGTTTCCTTGCAAGTTTTCTAACGCCCAGATGACTCGCTCTTGTGCGGTCAGCGATTCTAATTGCTGATTGACTTCCGTTAGGCGCAGCGTTTGCTGCACCTTGTTTAACGTCAATAGCTCTTCCAGTGTTGGTACGGTATGGTTAGGCATAAAAATCCCTCTTCGAGATAATGACCTCTTCGATAATGCCTGCGCGGATGGTGAAATCGCCAAATCCTTCTCCTTCCAGACGCTCGCTAGCCCAGCG
>JBOFIW010000378.1:0-8045 GCA_051650365.1 Vibrio sp.
GCAGCGATGCGCGATGACAGACCATAGCCGCTAGACGATCCGACAACCAACACGCGCTTAGGTGCATTTTTGATTGGACCTTGCGCTTTTGTGTAGGCAATTTGTTCTTTTACGTTCGCTTCACAACCCACTGGGTGCGTTGTTGTACAGATAAATCCACGAATTTTAGGTTTGATGATCATATTCAAATTCCTTAAAAAATCGCCGCTAGGATAAAAGGTTCAGACACAAATCGCATCTAATTTCTCTCAATTTCGCCGAAAATGGCCAGTGGTTGGAGCACTCATAGGGGTATTTTTGGAGTTATGCTCACAAAAAACTCAATCAATAAAAATAAAGAGGGCCTCTGATTAGAAGCCCTCCACACACAATTTAAACCATTACGCCACACTGTTTAACTTAGGTTTGGTGGTTTGATGGGTATGAATTTGTGAGAAATCATGGCTGAAGTGATCCACTTGAATTGCACGACTACGCAGTTTGTCGGCGGCCAGAATGGATGCCACTTCGTCTGCGCTCAGTACACCCACTTGTTGTGCTTGTGCTAGGCGATCGGCCAACAAACCTTTACGTGCCACTTTGCCCTCTTTTACCCCTTGTTGCAGTTTACGCTCTAAGCCTTTGATGCTGTACATGGCCAAAAACGCTTTTTCCATCAAGCCAACGCTATCGTCTTCCTCTTTACCTATGTAGCAAAGTTGGGTCAAGCGATCACGATGTGCTCCCGGTGTCATTAGGCTTTCAGCTAACTTCACCGCCAGCTCATCACTCGGTGGAGCAAAGTGGTTGCCCAGCGGGAATAGCAGACCTTTAAGCAGCGCACCGACACCAGCAACTGGGTAGTTACGATACGCTTGATTGAGCGATTTCGCTGCGTGATGCAAACAGTACTGCATGGCGTAGTGGACATAATCGAGATCGGCTTGATGGCGACCTTCATCCTCATACTTTTTCAGTACCGCAGAGCCCATATACAGATAACTCAGCGCATCACCTAAGCGTGCCGAAATCATCTCTTTGCGTTTGAGCTCGCCACCCAAGGTGAGCATGGCAACATCTGCACTCACCGCTAAAGCACGGCTTAGACGAGTCATCTGCTTATAGTAGTTTTGAGTTGGACCACTCATATTGGCTTTAATAAAGCGAGACCCCGTAAGCGCGGCAAATAGCGCACCAAAGCTGTTTTTGGTCGCGTGGGCAATATGTTTGAACAGCAATTCATCAAACGCTTTTACCCCTTCTTGTTGATCGGGATTGGCTGCGGCTTCCATTTCTTTTAAGACATAAGGATGACAACGAGTCGCGCCTTGACCGAAGATCATCAGGTTACGCGTCAAAATATTCGCCCCTTCCACTGTGATTGCCACGGGAATACCTAAATAGTGTGTTGCCAAGTAGTTCATTGGGCCATCTTGAATGGCGCGGCCAGAGTGAATATCCATGGAATCATTCAAAATGGTGCGGGCAATTTCTGTCATGTGATATTTCGCAATCGCTGTGACAATCCCCGGTTTTTCCTTCAAATCCAAGGCTGTAGTGGTCAGTGTACGAGTAGCTTCCAGTAAGTAAGTTAAACCGCCAATTCGCCCCATGGCCTCTGCTACACCTTCAAATTTGCCGATCGACATACCAAATTGCTTACGCACATAACCGTATGCCCCTGTGGTACGCGCAGTGAGGTGGCCAATCGCCGTACCCAAAGCTGGCAATGAAATACCTCGCCCAGCGGAAAGACACTCCACTAACATACGCCAACCTTTACCTGCGTAATCCGCTCCGCCTATCAACCAATCCATAGGAATGAACACATCTTGCCCACGCGTTGGACCATTCATAAAAGCCAAGCCTAGTGGATCGTGACGTTCACCAATTTCAACCCCTTCATGGGAAGCTGGGATCAGCGCACAAGTAATACCGATATCTTCTTTATCACCCAACAGATGCTCTGGGTCATTCAGCTTGAAAGCCAGCCCAAGCACCGTTGCGACAGGTGCGAGCGTGATATAACGCTTGTTCCAACTCAAACGAACGCCTAAAACGTCTTTGCCTTCATGTTTGCCGTAACACACTACTCCTTGATCGGGAATACCGCCCGCATCGGAACCCGCTTCTGGGCCGGTCAGAGCAAAGCAAGGAATGTCAGTACCGTCAGCCAAACGTGGCAACCAGTAATCCTTTTGTGCTTGCGTACCATAGTGAGACAAAAGCTCACCAGGGCCTAACGAGTTCGGCACCATAACCGTCACTGCCGTACTGATACTGCGAGTGGCAATACGTGACACAATTGTGGAGTTGGCCAACGCAGAAAATTCGCGGCCACCATACTCTTTCGAAATGATCAGCGAGAAGAAGCGCTCTTTACGTAGAAAATCCCAAACCTCTTTGGGCAGGTCGCGATCTTCTTTCACTATCTTGTAGTCATCCAACATGCTGAGCAGTGTTTCTAGCTCGTTGTTGATGAAAGCCTGTTCTTCTGCCGACAAGGTTGGTTTGGGGTAATGGTGCAGTTTGATGAAATCAGGTTTACCAGAGAACAGCTCACCGTCCCACCATACACTCCCCGCTTCCATCGCCTCTTTTTCCGTTTGTGATAAAGGGGGAAGCACTTTCTTAAACATTTTGAAAGCGGGGTCGCTGATCCATTTTCTACGTAGAGAGCTCATATTCAGATCCTTTTGTTCACTGGTTACAATTTTATTTTTGTTATGAGTCGATTATTTATTTCGCCGCCACTCCGGCGGCGAGGTATGGAATCAGTTGATCAACCACAGACTTAGGATCAACTTTGCTTCCGAAAGCGTTTTCAGCAATCTCCGCCAATGCCTGACTTGAGGCCATAGTAAAGACACACGTACCTAAGGTGAAATGCAGCCGCCAAAACAATGTTTCACGCGTTAAGCAGGGATTCGCCTTAAGCACAGAATCGGTAAATAGCGTCAGTACATCGTTGTAACGATTGGTGATAAACCAACGTAAATGCCCTTGTACATCGGTATAACCTCGGCCAATCAACAACATAAATCGGCTGGTACCGTTAGGGCGTAATTCATTGAGCGAACGGAGTGGAACACGCAGTGCTTCAAACACCTCTTCCATCTCGTAGTCGTCTTTCTGATTAAGCAATTCTAAAGACTGCTTCATCTCAGGCATAAAAGCCTCTAGATAACGGTTGAGTACCGCGCGAACTAAGGTTTTTTTGTCACCAAAATGGTAATTCACGGAAGCCAGATTGACTCCTGCTTTACTGGTGATGGTGCGCAGAGAGGTATCATTAAATCCGTATTCTGCGAAAAGCCCTTCTGCTACATCGAGTATTTTTTCCTTAGTACTGCTGCGTAATGCCATTTCAATCACTCGTATCAAACACCTGTTTGAAATATACTCCCGCCACATTTAATTAACAAGCGATTAACATCACACTTTTCCTTTATGGTCTGACCAGAAGAAACTAAGTTCTTGCTTGAAAGAGGAAAGTGCCTAACAAAAAAATTTTTAAATTTTTTGCGAACTCTTGGAACTCTTTGCCAATAGCCCAGTCTGAATAGACGTGATTGACAGAGCTTTGAGAGTTTTACTGGCCGTCAAACTTGTTTCTCGACTGACTGTCACTAATTACGCTGCTTTTTCCTTTTTATTAACTCCTATACTTGTGTACGCCCAAAACCAGATTGTTTTGGGCGTTTTTTTATTAGGCATTAACCTTCTTCACTTAAGTCCGTGAGTAGTCATAGATTGCAATCTGCGTATAATAGCCGCCCCAATGCCAAGTTCGACTGACCTATGCTGATCGCACACTCCCCTACCACTGAACATCGTTTCGAAGGACAGACCTTTTATCTCAAGCGCGATGACAAATTACACCCACATTTTAGTGGCAACAAAGCGCGCAAATTGATGGCGCTGCTTGAAGGGGATTTTTCCAACATCACCACCTTAATCAGCTATGGCTCTGCACAAGCTAACTCACTTTACTCCTTTGCAGCCCTCGCCAAATTGCGTGGTTGGAATTTAGAGTTCTATGTAGATCACATCCCCACTTGGCTAAAAAACTACCCGATTGGTAACTATCGTGGTGCATTGGAATTGGGTGCTCAAATTATCGAAACACGGCCACTTGGCGCAGCGCATCCTAGAGAGTTTATTGATCGCAATAAGAAGGCTGACGTTGATTGCTTAGTGATTGAAGAAGGGGGACGCAGCACCTTAGCAGAACCTGGCATTAAGCAATTGGCGATGGAAATGCTGGAATGGATCCGCCACCAAGTACCTCAAGATTGGGTTGTGGCTTTACCTTCAGGGACGGGAACTACCGCCCTCTACCTGCATAAGTATCTACAGCCGCATGGCGTTGAAGTCGTGACTTGTCCCTGTGTGGGCGATGAGTCCTATTTACGTGAACAGTTTTTAATGCTTGGTGAAACCTCTCACCCCACTATTCTGACCTCTACGACTAAGCACTACTTTGGTCACCTCTACCACGAAGACTACCAAATGTGGCAACACTTGCTTGCGCAAACTCATATTGAATTTGATTTGTTGTATGACCCTTTGATGTGGCGCTTACTGCTGCCTTGGAGAGCAGAGAACCCAGCCCGAAACTTGCTTTATCTACACCAAGGCGGTTTACTAGGTAATGAAAGCATGTTGCCACGCTATGAAAGAGAATTTAGCTAAATAAGGTTGGAGGGTTGAATGCGAAACACGATGGGGATAATGGCTCTACTCAGTTACAGCGTGACATTGCACGCCGCTCCGACCACCACCACTTTACCGATTATGGTTAGTGATGATGTCGCCAAGCGTGTTTGCTATTACCAAGATCAAGCCTATTCGGAAGGTGCTGTGATCTTGGTGGGTGAGATTTACCTTTCTTGTCAGCGAGCCAATGATTTTGAAACCAACGGCCCGCTGAAATGGTTGCCAATGAATGGACAAACCGGCGAAACGACTAAGCCTAAGCTAGTCCACCCATAAGGGTGTATTTGATTTCAAGATACTCTTCAAGCCCATGCTTTGCCCCTTCTCGGCCAAGACCTGACTCTTTGATGCCACCAAAAGGAGCTAACGTGGTTGAAATCAACCCTTCATTGATGCCCACAATGCCCGCTTCCAAGGCTTCGCTCATGCGCCAAGCACGGCTCAATGACTGGGTATAACAATAGGCAGCCAAACCAGAATCGGTAGCGTTGGCTCGTTCAATCACCTCTTGTTCAGAGCTAAAGCGGAACAGTGCTGCCAACGGCCCAAACGTCTCTTCACTCGCCACTCGCATCTCATCCGTCACTTCGGTTAAAACATGTGGTTGGAACAAACAACTTCTCGCTTGAGGAAGCTCTCCAAACACAACTTTTGCCCCTTTACTTTGCGCATCAACGATATGCGATGTGACTTTAGCAACGGCTGCCTCATTGATCAGCGGACCTATGTTTACACCTTCATCCAAACCGTAACCAACTTTGAGCTTACTGACACGATCCACCAGTTTGGCCACAAATTGATCGTACACCGCATCATGGACATAAATCCGGTTAGCGCACACGCAGGTTTGCCCTGCATTACGGAATTTTGCCACCATCACACCATCAATCGCGGCATTGATGTCGGCATCCTCAAACACAATAAACGGGGCATTTCCACCAAGCTCTAGCGACAGCTTTTTCACACTGTTGGCACATTGTGCCATCAACAATTTTCCTACACCCGTAGAACCCGTGAAAGAAAGTTTGCGTACCATTTTGCTTTCGGTCAGCACTCGCCCAACTTCTATGGCATCGCCAGTCACAACTTGAAACAAACCATCGGGGATGCCAGCCTGTTGCGCGAGATCGGCCAAGGCTAAGGCGGTAAACGGCGTATCCGGTGCAGGTTTTAACACCACGGCACAACCGGCTGCAAAAGCAGGTGCACATTTACGAGTGATCATCGCCGCGGGAAAGTTCCAAGGCGTAATCGCGGCGACAACACCAACTGGCTGACGTGAAACCAAAATACGCGCATCGTTCTTATGGGATGGGATCAACTCGCCATATGCACGTTTGGCCTCTTCGGCATACCATTCAACAAAACTGGCAGCGTAGTGAATTTCTCCTTTGGCTTCTGCCAATGGTTTTCCCTGTTCAAGCGTAAGTAAGGTTGCAAGCGATTCATGATGCTGTTCAATTAACTCATACCAACGACGCAATATTTTTGCTTTAGTATCAGCCGTTTGCTGACGCCAAGCTGTTTGCGCTGTTTGTGCACCCATAATGGCTCGGTGAATTTCTACGCCGCTTAGCTGTGGCACGGTGCCAATTTCACTACCATCATAAGGATTATCGACCCTGTGCCTTGCCGCTTGTTCGCCAGCAACCCATTGCCCATTGATAAAAGCGCTTTGGTGAAACAGTGGAAAATCAGTCGGTAACATAGAGAAACTCCTTATCAAGCCGTCGTACATGGGGGCGAGATAATGGTAGATGAATAATGAAGAGCGCATCTTGCGCCTATCCATGGCAAATGAAAAGCCATTCTTACTCGGAATAGCCACCCTTAGGGGGCCACTTTACTGATCGTGCATGGCATAACTTGCCACAAATATACGCACGATTTCTTTCATCATCCGCTGTTGCTGTTGAGGATCCGGCCGTTCAATCGCCGCAAATAACTGTGGCCATAAGAATTGGCCATGGAATAGATTCATCAAGGTCGCCGCCATCAAGTTCACATCCACTGCCATTAACTGTTTATCTTTGCTGGCTGCTGCTAGCCAAATGCTCAGTGCCTGATCTTTCGCTCCCATTAAGGAGAGGTATTGCTGAGTCAGTGAAGGATCACGAATAAACTCACCAACAATCATCCGCACCACCTCAAGACCAATCTGCTGGTACAGCACCTCTACCTTAGCAGCAAGATAACCGAGTAGCTGCTCGTTGAGCGAACGATGACTTTCGTACTCAAAATCAAAGTTATGCGGCTGCGCCACCAACACATTGATCACCTCGATAAAAAGTAGCTCTTTACTTCCAAAATGGCGATACAAGGTACGTTTTGAGGTTCCAGCACGTTCGCAAACGCGATCCATATTAGCGGCATGAAATCCAAACTGAGTGAATTCCTCTTTTGCGGCTTCAATTAAGGCAAGTTTTTTTTGTTCACTAAGCTTCATGCTGCATTCTTTCTCCAAGGTTATCTGGCACTACTATAAAACGGCAAAAGGTACACTTACAAGTTTACTTTCTGCCATTTCTCGGAGTATGATCTCCCAAAATGGCGTTCAGGGATCAGAAACCATTGTTGGTCGTCTGTTTTGAAGCAAGACATTTACCTTATTTCCCCACATGGTTAAGCGGGATAGCACTGCTGAGTCAACTGAATGATATTAAGAACACTCGTAATACTGATGCTCTACTCTCTTTCTCACCCAGTGTGGGCAGAGACGTTTTCTCTGCCGATCTGGAAAGAAAAAGCGCAAGCACTCGGCTATGAATTGCCCAAACCGATAGGCTTTAGCCTGAGTTACATGACGATGGAACAAGGGATTGATGTCGATTCGATTGCCTTGCAAGGGCTAGGTCGTTTACCGCTTAAACTCCAAGCCGAACCCGGCCGTCAGTACACCGAAGTGCTAACCTTGCGTGCCGATGTTTGGATATTTCCCTTCCTCAACCTCTATGGTTTGGTGGGGAAATTGGATGGTTATTCAACCACAGACGTCAACGTTAAGTTTCTCGGCTCCACAACCCCAATTAAAGATTTTCGCCTTGATCTCGATGGCTACACCACTGGAGTTGGTGGGGTACTGGTAGGGGGTTACCAAAACTGGTTTGCCTTAGTGGATGCCAGTTTCACACAAAGCCGTTTAACCGTGATTGATGGCACCATTGATGCGTTAGTGATCTCACCTCGAGTGGGTTATGACTTTTATAAGCATGGTTACCCACTGCGACTTTGGGCCGGAGCCATGTACCAAGATGTAGAACAGACCCTGCAAGGCTCACTTGCTGATTTAGGCTTGCCAAATCAGCTCACCGCTTTACTACCCAAAGAGGCAGGATTTGTTGTTAAGC